>CAVDJG010000006.1:13841-21122 GCA_963609005.1 Acidaminococcaceae bacterium | reverse complement strand
GAATAGCTCACCGAGGGCTTCTGTCCTCTGTGTCCTTTCTTTGTAGTTATGATGATGACGCCGTTCGATCCGCGCGATCCGTAGATTGCCGTTGCCGAGGCATCTTTCAGTACGTTGAACGACTCGATGTCCTGCGGGTTGATTGTCGAAAGTATGTTCGACGAGGTCTTACCCACCTTGTTGTTGTCCATAGGCACGCCGTCAATCACTATCAACGGGTCGTTGCTTGCCGAAAGCGACGAACCGCCGCGGATGCGAATCTGTGTGCCCACGCCTGGCTCACCCGAGTTCGACGTCACGTTCACACCGGCAATCTTGCCGGCAATCATGTCCTGGGCGTTCACCACGAGTCCCTTGTTCTTCGAGTCGGGCTTCAAGGCTGTTACCGAACCCGTCAAATCTGATTTCTTCACGGCTCCGTAGCCAATCACCACCACTTCGTTGAGTGTCGACGAGGTGTTCTTGAGCTGTACGGAGATGTTCTGTCCGGCATGCACCTTCACCGGTTCATAGCCGATGTAGGTGATTTCGAGCGTCGATTTCTGGTCGGCGTTGATTTGGAAGTTTCCGTCGATGTCGGTGACAGCACCCACCTGTCCGCCAACAACCTTGACGGAAGCGCCGATGACTGGCTCGCCGGTCTCGTCTTTCACGTTGCCTTTCACAACAATCTGCTGCGCGAAGGCACTTGCCGAGAGGAACAGCCCAGCCGAGAGGGTAGCCGTCCTAATGGCATTGGGGAATAAAACCTGCTTCATCATTGTAGCTTTATGAAAATTAATAAATTGTTATTGTCGTCCACTTATTAGGTTTGGTATCTTTCTTCTAATTGGCAAGGTCTCTTGAACTCTGCTGCAAATTTAGTCTTGAAAACATTCGTTTGTACTTTTTTATGAGTTAAATTTGTGTATTTATGTATGCAAACGTTTCCACAACCGTTTCTTTACAAGAAAAGAGCAAGGCATGGCCAACTGCAAGCCGAAAACGATGTCACCGCAAAAGCAAACGTAAAAGCGGAAAAAGCATAACCAAGACGCTGCACAAAACCACATAAAACCGCTTTTCAACGGGTGCAGAGGACGTCGTGTAAACGTTTTCATAGACATCGTACAAAATGTCTGCGCCGCCGCTACACCTTATAAAATAAATAAGATAACTTTGCAACACGGCCACGGAATGCCACCGCGAGCCCGATGCCTAAAACCTAATAAAACCTATGCAAGACCAACAGCCCACCACGATGAAAGACATTGCCGAGCACTTCAAAGTGTCGGTAGCCACGGTGTCGCGCGCACTCAACGGCAACAAGCGCGTGAACGAAGTCACGCGCGAAGCCATACGCGACTATGCACGCAAGCACGATTTCCACCCCAACGACGTGGCCAAGTCGCTGCGCAACTACAAACGGCATCCGCAGAAAATCATCGGCGTGATACTGCCCGAGTTCACCCACTACTATTTCATGTCGGTGCTCACCGGCATCGAGGAGGAAGCCACGGCGCGCGGCTACCGCATCATGGTGGCAATGAGCAAGGAGAGCTACACGCGCGAAGTGCAGATATGCCAGATGTTTGAGGGACACCAGGTGTGCGGGGTAATCGTGTCGCAGGCCAAGGACACCCGGCAATACGGTCATTTCCAGTCGCTCATCGACAAAGGCATACCGCTCGTGTTCTACGACCGCATCTGCACCGGGGTGAACGCAAGCCTCGTTGTGGTTGACGACTACATGGGAGCGTTCACCGCCGTGAGCCACCTCATAGGCACAGGATGCCGCCGCATAGCATTCTACGGCATGAAAGCCGCTACCGAAATAGGCAAGAACCGCTACAACGGCTACCGCGACGCGCTCCTGAAAGCGGGCATCCAGCCCGACGACACACTCGTGCGATCGTGCGACAACCGCGCCGATGCCGAGGCGATAACGCCCGAGATACTGGCCCGCGACGACCGCCCCGACGCGTTTTTCTGCATAAACGACGACACGGCCATAGGCGTGATGTACACGGCAAAACGCATGGGCCTGCACGTGCCCGACGACGTTTCGGTGTGCGGATTCACCAACGGCCAGCGCGCCGTAGCCTGCGACCCGATGCTCACCACCGTGGAGCAGCGCGGCAAGGCAGTGGGCGAAGAGGCGGCAAGCATACTCATAAACAAGGTTGAAGGGCTTACTCCGCGCGACAGAATAGAAAAGCGCGTGGTGCGCACGCGCCTGATAGTGCGCGGAAGCTCACGGTAGTGCCTCACTGCCCTCAACAAGGGCGCATGCCATACACCTATTTATATATAGCACACCGCGGCCCAGACACGGCGCGGCCAACCCGACTGTAAAAGAAAACAATCATAAAAACCAAATAACAATGAAGCCAAAACCTAATCTCAGTTTCTGGAAACTATGGAACCTTAGTTTCGGATTTTTCGGCGTGCAGATAGCCTATGCCCTGCAAAGCGCCAACATCTCGCGCATATTCGCCACGCTCGGCGCCGACCCGCATTCGCTCAGCTATTTCTGGATTTTGCCCCCGCTCATGGGCATTCTCGTGCAACCTATCGTGGGCACACTTAGCGACCGCACGTGGTGCCGGTTCGGACGGCGCATTCCCTACCTCTTCGCCGGGGCAGCAGTGGCCGTTGTCGTGATGTGCCTTCTGCCCAATGCGGGGTCGCTGGGCATGGCCGTAGGCACGGCAATGGTGTTCGGACTTATAGCACTCATGTTTCTCGACACGAGCATCAACATGGCCATGCAACCGTTCAAAATGCTTGTGGGCGACATGGTAAACGAGCGGCAGAAGTCGCTCGCCTACTCCATTCAGTCGTTTCTCTGCAACAGCGGGTCGCTCGTGGGCTACCTTTTCCCGTTTCTCTTCACCGCCGTGGGCATAGCCAACGAAGCTCCCAAGGGCGTGGTGCCCGACTCGGTGATCTACTCTTTCTACATAGGTGCGGCAATACTCATTCTCTGCGTCATCTACACCACCGTGAAAGTGAAGGAGTGGAACCCGCGCGAATATGCCGAATACAACGAGGCCCAGCCCGAAAAGGAGGAGCGCAGCGCCAACTGGATTGAGTTGCTGCGCAACGCCCCGTCGATGTTCTGGCGCGTGGGCCTGGTGCAGTTCTTCTGCTGGGCGGCGTTCATGTATATGTGGACCTACACCAACGGCACCATTGCCGACACCGTGTGGCACACCACCGACGTGGCCTCGCCCGAATATCAGGAAGCCGGCAACTGGGTGGGCGTGCTCTTCTTCTGGCAGGCAATAGGTTCGGTGCTGTGGGCCATGGCACTTCCCAAGTTCCGCAACGGCAAGGCTGCCTACGCCATAAGCCTCTTGCTTGGTGCCGTGGGCTTTGCTCTCCTGCCCTACATCACCGACCGCAACCTGCTCGTCATCCCGTTCTTCCTCATCGGATGCGCATGGGCTGCCATGCTCGCCATGCCGTTCACCTTCGTCACCAACGCCCTTGAAGGCTACGGCCACAAGGGCGCCTACCTCGGACTCTTCAACGGAACGATATGCGTGCCGCAGATAGTGGCAGCAGCCATAGGCGGAGTGTTGCTCTCGGCCGTAGGTTCGGTGCAGAGCCACATGATGATCATCGCCGCCGCGTGCCTCGTAGCCGGAGCAGTAAGCGTGGCATTGCTGAAAGTGGGCAAGACCGCAGACGAAAGCGATACCGCTACACATTGATTTTCAAACATATACACACCAACTAAAAAGAAGCCTTTGTTGGAGTGAAAACAAGCCTTAGTTGGAATGAAAAGAAGCCTTAGTTGGAGCGCTACTAAGGCTTCTTTTTATTTTGCCCATACGTTAGTTTCACAGGCACACAGTCAGGCATGCACGATGAGAGCCTATCGCCAGTGATTGAAGAACGGCAAAACAATGTGTCATACAACACTATGCCGCGCCTCAAGCTGCATGGAATGTTGCCGCACGCAACCTCTGGCAAACGTTTTCACGATTATTTCTCAAAAATGAGGCAAGCACAGGCCAATGCGCACATATTTTTTTTAATTTTGCATACAGATACTTAAGCCATCCACAACAACAACCGACAATCATTATCCTAAACACTATGGACATACGCTTCAACATACAGTACGCCACCGCATTCGGCGAAGAACTGATGGTAAACATCACCTCGCCCGACGGCGACACGGCACAGACACTGCGCATGACGACACTCGATGGCAACACATGGAGCGGACGCATGTGCATAGCCGACGATGCCCTGCCCGCACGCATCGACTATTTCTACAGCGTCATGGGCGGCGGACGGCAGCAGCGGCAAGAATGGAAAACCGTGGCACACCGCCTGGAACTCAATGCCGCCAAGGCCAAACAATACACCACACACGACCGTTGGGAAGACATTCCGCAAGATTCCTATCTATACAGTTCGGCATTCACCGAGTGCATAAACCGCCGTCCGCACACCGCAGTAAAGCCTCAGCAGCACGCCAAAACACTGCGCCTCGTGGTGCGCGCACCGCAACTGCGCTGCGGCGAGAAGCTGTCGGTTGTGGGCGAGAGCAAGCAGCTCGGAGAGTGGAACCCAGCACATGCCGTTGCCATGACCGAGCACAACCACAACGAATGGACTGCCGACCTCGACGCGTCCTGCTTAGAACTGACTCCCACCGAACTGAAATTCATCGCCATAAACGACAAGGGCGACCTGTTGTGGGAAACCGGCAGCAACCGCAAGATCGACTTGCCCACACTCGACGAAGGCGACGTCGTGGTGCAGGAATTCGACCAGGCGTTCTTCGAGATATGCGATGCCAAGCTCGCAGGCACGCTCATACCCGTGTTTTCACTGCGCAGCGAAGGCAGTTTCGGCGTGGGCGACTTCGGCGATTTGAAGAAGATGATAGACTGGGTGGCCGACACTCACCAGCGAGTGTTGCAGGTGTTGCCCATAAACGACACCACATCCACACACACATGGACCGACTCCTATCCTTATTCCTGCATAAGCATCTTCGCCCTGCATCCGCAATATGCCGACCTGCGGCAGCTTCCTCCACTCGCCGACAAGGCCGAGGCGGCACGCTTCGAGAATCTGCGCACCGAGCTGAACGCGCTCGCCCAGATAGATTATGAGCGTGTGAACAACGCCAAGACCGAATATCTGCGCCTCGTTTTCGCACAGGAAGGCAGCAAGGCTCTGCGCTCGGCCGCATTCAAGCGGTTCTTCAAGGCCAACGAGCACTGGCTCGTGCCCTATGCACAATACTGCCATCTGCGCGATGCCTACGGCACAGCCGTCTTCGCCGAGTGGCCCGATCATAGGCAATGGAACGAGGATGATCGCGCCACTTTGTCAAACCCGCGATCAAAAGCCTACCGCGACGTGGCGTTCCACTACTATGTGCAGTTTGTGCTCGACACCCAAATGAGCGCAGCACACGACTATGCCGTGGCGCGCGGGGTGGTGCTCAAGGGCGACATACCCATAGGCGTAAACCGCAACGGGTGCGACGTGTGGCACGAACCGCAATACTTCAACCTCGACTCTCAGGCCGGGGCTCCGCCAGATGCATTCTCGGTGAACGGACAGAACTGGGGATTTCCCACCTACAACTGGCAGCGCATGATCGACGACGGATGCCAGTGGTGGGTGCGCAGGTTCCAGAACATGTCGAAATTCTTCGACGCCTACCGCATCGACCACGTGTTGGGCTTCTTCCGCATATGGTCTATTCCGCAGCAGTGCGTCAACGCCCTCACCGGGCAGTTCGACCCCTCGCTCGCCATGACACGCGAAGAAATCGAGACCTACGGACTGCGCTTCCAGGAACAGGAGTTCACCACGCCGTTCATATCGCAGTGGATTGTTGACCGCGTCTTCGGCAAACACGCCGCCGAAGTGATTGAGAAATATCTGCAGCACGAGCACGACGACATATTCTCGCTGCGCGAGGAATACGACACCGAACGCAAGATCGAGGCTGCATTCGACGGTAAAGATTCCGACGACGACAAATGGATACGCGACGGACTTTACTCGCTCGTAAACAACGTGTTGTTTGTGCGCGACCGAAAGGATGCCTCAAAGTTCCACCCGCGCATCACCGCCCAGCTCAATCTAAGATACGAAGCTCTCTACGACACCGACAAGGCGAAGTTCAACCGGCTCTACAACGACTACTATTATCGCCGCAACAACTATTTCTGGTATCGTGAAGCCATGAAGAAACTGCCCATACTCGTGCAGGCCACACGCATGCTCGTGTGCGCCGAAGACTTAGGTATGGTGCCCGACTGCGTGGCGTGGGTGATGCAGCAACTGCGCATTCTGAGCCTCGAACTGCAACAGATGCCCAAAGACCCGAGTGTGCGTTTCGGGCATCTGTCGCGCAATCCCTACCGTTCGGTGTGCACCCTTTCCACCCACGACATGCCCACGCTGCGCCAGTGGTGGGACGAAGATGCCGAACGCACGCAAGACTACTATTCAAGCATGCTCTACCGCGGCGGCAACGCACCCCATCCGCTGCCCGGATGGCTCGCCCGCGACATCGTGTCGCGCCAACTCACGTCGCCGTCGATGCTGTGCATACTGTCGCTGCAAGACTGGTTTGCCATCGACGAAACACTGCGTCTGCCCGATGCCGACGCCGAACGCATCAACATCCCGGCCAATCCGCGACACTACTGGCGCTACCGCATGCACATAACCATAGAACAACTGCTCGCCGACAAGGACTACAACGACAACGTAAAGGAACTCATCGACGAGTGCGGAAGGCGACGCTGACCCCGTTGCGGCGACTTCGACGGCACACGCCGGAGCCGCCGCAACAGCCGGGCGCGCCACGGCCGTGCACTGAAACATCCCTGCATTTTTTCTCCATACTATGAAACTTTCTGCCCTACTGCTGTCTGCAATGACGATAGCAACAACCCAACACGCCGTGGCACAAAGCCCCGACGAGGTGGTGTATACGCCACGACAAACAACATTCAGCGTCGCTACCGACCAAAAGGCGCGCAAGGTGAACTTGGTGATCACCGACGGCGATGCCGGCAACAACCGCCGCCGCACTGTGAAACGCATGGTGCGCACAGGCCGCGGACAATGGAAACTCACCGTTGCCAACGACTTGAAGGGCAAATACTACCGGTTTGTCATCGACGGCGACTACGAAAACCGCTCCACACCGGGCCTATTTGCCAAGGCAGTGGGAGTGAACGGGCAATACGGAGCAATAGTCGATATGGCCGAAACCAACCCCGAAGGGTGGGACAACGACCGCCGCCCGGA
>CAVDJG010000006.1:0-13831 GCA_963609005.1 Acidaminococcaceae bacterium | reverse complement strand
GCATTCGGCTGCCGACCTCGTGATTTACGAGCTTCACCACCGCGATTTCTCGGTGCACCCGTCGTCGGGAATAGTGCATAAAGGCAAGTTTCTCGCGCTCACCGAACCGCAGGCCATAAGCCATCTGCAGCAGCTCGGGGTGAACGCCGTGCACATTCTGCCCTCGTTCGACTTCGCGTCAATCGACGAGTCGCGCCCCGACAAGCCGCAATACAACTGGGGCTACGACCCGCTCAACTACAATGTGCCCGAAGGCTCCTACGCGACAAGCACTGCCGACCCCACAGCCCGCATACGCGAGTTCAAGCAAATGGTAATGGCCCTGCACAAAGCAGGCATCCGTGTCATTCTCGACGTGGTTTACAACCACACGTTCGACATCGCGGGCAGCAATTTCCAAAAGCTCAACCCCGACTATTTCTACCGCCGCACGGCCGACGGCAAATATTCCGACGGATCGGGATGCGGCAACGAAACGGCAAGCGAGAAGCCGCTCATGCGGCAGTTCATGGTGGAGAGCGTGAAATATTGGGCACGCGAATACCACATCGACGGTTTCCGGTTCGACCTCATGGGAGTGCACGACATCGAGACAATGAACCTCATCCGCGCCGAAATCGACAAGATCGACCCGTCGATTTACATCTACGGCGAAGGTTGGAGTGCAGGAAGCTGCGCGCTGGCCGCCGACAGTCTGGCCACGAAAGCCAACACATCAAGGCTCAACCGCATAGGGGCTTTCTGCGACGACATGCGCGATGCGCTGCGCGGCCCGTTCTCCGACGACACCAAAGGTGGATTTCTCGCCGGGGCAAACGACTGCGAAGAGAGCATCAAGTTTGGCATAGCCGGAGCAATAGAACACCCGCAAATCGACATGGCCAAGGTGAACTACAGCAAGAAGGCATGGGCCTCTGAACCCACACAAATGATTGCTTATGTGAGTTGCCACGACGACATGTGCCTCGTAGACCGTCTGCGGGCGAGCATCCCGGGCATAGCCGACGACGAACTGGTGCGGCTCGACCTCCTTGCACAAACCGCCGTGCTCACCTCGCAAGGCGTGCCTTTCATCCTGAGCGGCGAAGAAATGCTGCGCGACAAGAAAGGGGTGCACAACAGCTACAATTCGCCCGACAGCATAAACAACCTCGATTGGGACGGCATGCGCCGTCATCCCGAGGTAATGGAGTATTACTCGCGCCTCATAGCACTGCGCAAGGCCCACCCGGCATTCCGACTCGGCAAGGCCGAAGAGGTGCGCCGACACCTCGAATTCATCGAAGCCCCCGAAGGAGTGGTGGCATTCCGTCTGAAAGACAACGCCGGAGGCGACGAATGGAACGACATTATCGTGGTGCTCAACGCCAACCGTCAACCGGCCACGATAAACATTCCGCAAGGCCGCTACACCACTGTGGCGGCACAAGGCCGCATCGACTGCGCCGGAATGGGCACGACATCGGGCGCCAAGGCCACCGTCGCGGCACAGTCGGCACTGATAATGCACAACTGAACAAACACAAGAATATGAAGAATCTACTTACAGCCCTGCTTCTCGGGACAACACTGACAATGAACGCTACCGGCAAAATAGACAGAATAGAACCCACCAACTGGTGGGCAGGAATGAAGAACCCCACTGTGCAACTCATGGTGTATGGCAAGGACATACGCTCGGCCGAGGTCACAACCGACAGTCCGGGAGTGAGCATCGACAGTCTCGTGCGGCTCGACAGTCCCAACTATCTGCTCGTCTACATGAACGTGGGCAAGGCCCAACCGGGCACCGTCAATCTGAAATTCACGGCAGGTGGAAGCAAAACCACCGTGAAATACCAGCTCAAGCAACGCGACATGCGCGGCGAAGAACGCATGGGCTTCTCTGCCGCCGACGTGCTTTATATGCTCATGCCCGACCGCTTTGCCAACGGAAACGGCAAGAACGACAACATCAAAGGGCTCAACCCCTACTCCATCAACCGCTCCGAACCAAGTCTACGACACGGAGGCGACCTCGAAGGCATACGCCAACACCTCGACTACTTCACCGACCTCGGCGTGACGGCACTGTGGTTTACGCCGGTGCTCGAGAACAATTCGCCCGACCACGGCAAGCAAAGCACCTACCACGGATATGCCACCACCGACTATTACCGCGTTGACCCGCGCTTCGGAACCAACGACGAATACCGCCAACTCGTGAGTGAAGCACATGCAAAGGGACTGAAAGTGGTCATGGACATGATTTTCAACCACTGCGGATTTGAGCATCCATGGGTGAAGGATATGCCTTCGCACGACTGGTTCAACTGCCCCGAATGGCTCTATCCCGAGAACCAGAAGAATGTGGTTAAGACAAAAACGATGGACGGCGAGCAGATCACCAACGACAAATATCAGCAGACAAGCTACAAGCTCACGCCCGTGCTCGACCCCTATGCCAGCAAAATCGACCTGCACGAAACCGTTGACGGATGGTTCGTGCCCACCATGCCCGACCTCAACCAGCGCAACCATCACCTCATGACCTATCTCATTCAGAACTCGGAATGGTGGATAGAGACCGTAGGCATCGACGGAATACGCATGGACACCTATCCCTATGCCGACCGCGCAGGCATGGCTCGCTGGATGAAAGAGCTCAACGAAGAGTATCCCAACTTCAACACCGTGGGCGAAACATGGGTTACTGAACCGGCTTACACCGCCGCTTGGCAGAAAGACTCGCCACTGTCGGAACAGAATTCCTATCTCAAAACCGTCATGGACTTCAGTTTCTTCGAAAAGATAAACAAGGCCAAAAGCGAGGAAACCGATGCATGGTGGAACGGCTACAACCGCATATACAACTCGATCTGCTACGACTATCTCTACAAAGACCCGTCGCATGTGATGGCATTTATAGAGAATCACGACACCGACCGTTTCCTGGCCGACGGCAAAGACACGCTCGCCTTGAAGCAGGCTCTCGCACTGTTGCTCACCGTGCGCCGCATACCTCAGCTCTACTACGGCACCGAGGTGCTCATGAACGGCACGAAAACCGTTACCGACGGCAACGTGCGCCGCGATTTCCCGGGCGGATTTCCGGGCGACACGCACAACGCATTCACCCGCGAGGGACGCACGAAAGAAGAGAACGCAATGTTCAACTGGACAAGCCGCCTGCTGCACTGGCGACAGAACAACGACGTGATTGCCAAGGGACACCAAACCCAGTTTATTCCGCAGAAGGGCGTATATGTAGTGGCACGCACGCTCGACGGGAAGGCTGTGATCACCGTTATCAACGGAACATCGCACGCAGCAACGCTCAACACTGCACGCTATGCCGAAATAACACGCGGTGCAACAACGGCCACCAACGTGCTCACAGGCCGTAAAATCGACATCTCGCACGACGTGCGCCTCGCCCCGCGCGGCGTGATGGTGCTCGAAACCGAAGTCAAATAACCGCACACCACATTACACACACCACACATAACGACAACAACATGAACAGAAAAATATCGGCGGCAATAGCCGCCTTCGCCCTGCCCACAATGCTTATGGCGCAAGGATGGCCCTCCGACCACAAAGGAGTAATGCTTCAGGGATTCTACTGGGACAGCTACGACGCCACGAAATGGACAAATCTCGAAAGCCAGGCCGACGAGCTTGCACAATATTTCAACCTCGTGTGGATTCCGCAGAGCGCATCGTGCGGAGGCAAATCCATGGGCTACGACGACCTTTACTGGTTAAGCAACTACAACAGTTCGTTCGGCAGCGAAGCCGAACTGCGCTCGCTCATCAAGACATTCAGCCAAAAAGGCATCGGCACCATAGCCGATGTGGTGATAAACCACCGCAAGAACGTGTCAAACTGGGTTGACTTCCCGAAGGAAACCTACAAGGGCATTACCTACCAACTCACCTCCACCGACATCTGTGCCGACGACGACGGCGGCGCAACGGCCACTTGGGCCAAGGCCAACGGCTACTCGCTCAGTGCCAACAACGACACCGGCGAAGGTTGGAATGGCATGCGCGACCTCGACCACAACAGTGCCAACGTGCAGGCAAACGTAAAGGCTTATCTCGACTTCCTGCTCAACGATTTGGGCTATGCAGGGTTCCGCTATGACATGACAAAGGGCTACGCGGCAAGCTTCACCGGCATGTACAACAGTGCGGCGAAACCCGAATATTCGGTGGGCGAATATTTCGACGGCGACAAAGCGAAAGTGATTGCATGGCTCGGAGGCACGAAAACCGACGGCGAGATACAGTCGGCTGCCTTCGATTTCCCGCTGCGCTACTCGGTGCGCGATGCCATAAACAATTCCGACTGGACCAAACTCGACAACGGAGGCATTGCCACCAACAACGCCTACAAGCGTTATGCCGTGACATTCGTTGAAAACCACGACACCGAACGGCGCTCCGACACCGAGCAGCAAGACCCGATCAGAAAAGACACGCTGGCCGCCAACGCCTACATCCTGGCCATGCCCGGCACGCCGTGTGTGTTTCTCAAGCACTGGACCGACTGCAAGCGCGACATAAAGAACATGATTCTGCTGCGCAACCTCGCTGGCATAAGCAACACAAGCCGATGGGCACGCACCGAAAGTTCGGCTTCGCGCTATGTGGTTACGGTTACGGGCGACAACTCACGGCTCGTAGCTGCCTTAGGAACGGGCGCACAGTCATACACCGCCGGAGCCGAATATGCACTGGCAGCCGAAGGCAAAAACTACCGGTATTTCGTTGAACGCACCTGCGAAACGGCATGGACCGATGTCCCGTCGGGCACATACCACAACGCACCCACGGCAAAGCTCACCGCCATAACCGCCACCGACGGGGCTCAGATTGTCTACACCACCGACGGCAGCACGCCCACATCGGGCAGCAACAAGGTGGCAAGCGGCACAAGCATAACACTGCCCTACGGCACTTACACCATGAAACTGGGCATCCTGGCCAACGGGAAGGTGACCGGAGTGATAAGCCGCGACTACACGATAAGCCAATTCCAACCTTACGGAATAAACGTCAACGTGAACGCCGACAAGGTGGGTTGGACAACGATGAACACCTGGACATGGGGCGGCGACAACTCGCACGGCTCAAAAAACAGTTGGCCTGGCGATGCAGTTGCCAATACAACCACCGCAGCAGGGCGCAAATGGTTCACCACAACATGGACGATAAACTCTCCTGAAGACTATGTGAACTTTGTTTTCAACCGCGACAAAAACACGCAGACAGTGGATGTGAACGGCGTGTCACGCACGTCTTACTTCGAGATACAGTCTGAAACCGACGACATGGGACACTATCTCGTGACCGACATCACCGACGACATCACGAGCGGCATAGCCTCAATCGGTGCAGACAACGGCACCGCAGAATGCCGCCCGACGCGTGTCACCGCATTCGACGGCACCACGGTGCGCACCTTCAGTACCCATGTTACGGTGCAGCAAGCCACCGAAGGCCTGCCAAGCGGTTTCTACATCGTCAACGGCAAGAAGGTGGCAGTGAGATAACCACGCCCCACTCGCCTCGCGCTCCATACACCGCGCGGCACACAAAAAAGCATCTCCGCATTGCCGGCAACCCTCCACGGCTGAGCCACAAAGGCCAGCAAGAAAGGGTTGCCGGCATTTTTTGTTATTGTAACACAAACGGTTACGGCAATTTTCCACATCAGCGCGCTACACAGACAATAGCGCGCTGATGCCTTTTTCAGCATTTTTAGGTATTGCACGCAAATGCCATTATCCATAATTTTGCACAAGTTTTTTAAATAATTGACACCGCCGACAGCCGGACAATATGCCCAAAAGCAACTATTCCTGCACGATGCGGCACACGTTATGAAAGTTATGAAAGCAAAGAGAACAACTACACTGTTGGCATTAATGCTTTGCGCCGCACTCGCATGGGCGCAAGGTGCCACAACAAGCAAAACCGGCATTCTTCTGGTGCACTACGGCACTGCCAACGACCGCAGCCGCGCCGCCACAATCGACAGGCTCGACAGCATGGTGGCAAGCCGCTTTGCCCAATGCACGGTGATTGAAGCCTACGCCGCACCTACGGTGATTAAAGCCCTCGGAAAACGCGGAATCAAGAAGCTAACAATAGCCCAGGCACTCGACTCGCTGCATTCGCTTGGCTGCACGCGCCTTGCGGTGCAGAGCACGATGCTGCTCGACGGTGTGATGAACGACATGCTGAAGAAAGAAGTGGAGCGGGTGAAAGGCAAGTTCAACACGGTTGCCGTGGGACGTCCGTTGCTCTACACCGTTGACGACTGCCGCACGCTCACCTCGATGATAGCACGCAACCTTGCGGCCATCAACACTCTGCACGCCGACAACGCGCAGGTGGTGCTCGTGGGACACGGCAGCGACAGTCCGGCCAACGCCATGTACAGCCAGATTGACTACCTGCTCAAAGACGAAGGCAAACCGCTTTGGCATGTGGGCACAATCGAAGGCTACCCCACCATGGAAGCCGTGGAGCGGCAGTTGGCAAAGTCAGACTGCAAGAGAGTAATACTCATGCCTTTGCTCTATATTGCTGGCAACCACCAGAAAGAAGACATCGACGGAGTGTGGAAACGCACGCTGCAGGAGCACGGCTACAAGGTGGACGTGATGCCAAAAGGACTTGGCGAGATGCCGGAAATTCAGGAAATGATAATTGACAAGGTCAAGCAACTTACAGAATAAGAACACAACTTAATATTAATGGACAAGAGATTTTTACTTTTCGCTGCCGCAGCCGCCATCGGGTGTGCCAATGCCGCAGCCTCAACCGCCGACGACGGCGACAACAACAACGAGAAAGTGATAGAGCTTAACCCTGTCGTGGTGACGGGAAACGGACACAACCAGCTTCTGAAATCAACTACCACGCCCGTGCACGTGCTCTCGTCGCGGCTCATCCAGGAAACCGGTTCAACCGATTTTCAGGAAGTATTGACAAAACTCATGCCCCAAGTGTCGTTCTCGCCCAACGCAATGGGGTCATACATACGCGTCAACGGGCTCGGCAACAAGTATGTGCTGATACTCGTCAACGGCAAGAAGATAATAGGCGACATAGCCGGAAACGTTGATTTGTCGCGCATCGACATGTCGAGGGTGAAGCGCATCGAGGTGCTCGACGGCGCAGCTTCGGCCCTATACGGATCAGATGCCATCGGCGGCGTGATAAACATCATAACCACACAGAAGTCGCTCGACACGGTTGAAGTGTCGTCAGACACGCGCATCTCGGGCAAAGGACAGTTCTCCGAGGGCGTAAGTCTCGACGTTACAACAAAATATCTCGAGTCGCACACGTCTTATTTTCATCAGGAGGCCGACAGCTACCAGAACAACAACAAGGCCATTGACAGCGACGGAAAGGAATATGAAACCATTGCCCCGCTCTTCATCGGCTTCAACTCCAACCTCATCAACCAGCGGTTTGACATCAATCCCCTCAAAAACCTGTCGCTTTATGTAGGCGGGTCGTACAGTTACAAGCTCACCGACCGCCCCGACACACGCGCCGACATAACCGGCGGATCCGACTACGACATGCGCAGCGAGGGATGGCGGTGGGAGGCCGGAGCAAAATACACGCTCGGCAAGCATGCACTGCATTTCGATTTCGTGAACGACAACTACCACTACGGCAACCTTTACCAGGTGGACACCAAGACCTACAAGGCCGGAAATTTCGTGCGCAACAAATTCCAGAAATACTACGAGGCCGAACTCAAAGGCGTGTTCCACTTCTATGACAAGGGCACGACAATCGTAGGCATCGACTGGCGCAACGACTTTCTCACCGCAACAAGCGGCAACGTTGACAACAACGTCTACACTTTCGCCGGCTATGTGCAGCACGACATGGAGATAGTGAAAAACCTCAGTGCCACACTCGGCGTGCGCTACACCAAGCACGGCACCTTCGGCAACGACTTCACGCCCAAGGTTTCGCTCATGTATGCACCGGGCAATTTCCGCTTCCGCGCCGCTTATTCACGCGGTTTCCGCGCTCCCGGACTCGACGAACTTTACTACCACTACTTCAAAATCATGGGAAAACGCCCGGTGATAACATTCGGCAACACCGGTCTTAAGGCCGAACGCAGCCACTATGCATCAATAAGCGCCGAATACAGCAACCGCATTTTCTCCATTTCGGCAATGGGTTACATGAACTTTGTGAGCGACATGATTGTAAAGGAAAACATCACCGTCGACGACGACATACGCTCAGACCTTGCCACACAGTTTCCCGAAGCCACGACCGAACAGCTTGCACAGCTCAAAACCTACGGCCACTACATCAACAGCAACAAGGGCATTGTGAAGGGAGTGCAGGCCAACGCATCGGTGATAGTAACCCCCGACCTCACAATCATGGCCAACTACGCCTACACCTACGGACGATCCAAAAGCGGCGGAACATGGAGCGACCTTGAACGCACGTTCAAAAACTGCTTCACGGCAAGCGCCAACTACACCCACACATGGCGTGGCTACACGCTGGGAGTAAACCTCAACGGCCGGTTCCAGTCGCGCACATACTATCCGGCATACGACGATGCACCCGGATATGGCATGATTAACCTCAACACCACGCACACATTCACGGTGGCACGCATGTTCAAATTCGTGCCAAGCATTGGCATCGACAACCTGCTCAACAAGAAAGACGACCGCATAGACACTCCCACCATGCGCTACGCGCTATATTCTCCGGGACGAATGCTTGTCGTTGGACTGAAAGTGAACTTCGCAAAATAACCGCAGACAGATCTCTACAACACTCAACTACGGGCTGCCCGGGCAACAAAAAAGCCACGGGCAGCCCGTGTGAAATTAATGAATTGACAATGAAACGACAAACTTTATATAAGATACACCTGTGGCTGTCGCTGCCACTGGGCATACTCATCACGATCATATGCCTCTCGGGAGCCACGCTCGTGTTCAAAAACGAGATACGCAATGCCCTCGGCATGCCGAGAGTAGTGGCACCGCACAACACACACCACTCTGCCTACAAAACAGGCAGCAATCGCCACGCGGCTAGCCACAACGCAACGGCAAGGCAAAGCGGCCGACACGGCAAGGCCGGCAACGACAGTCCCTACGGCACAACCACCAAGCGCGACTTCTTTTCCTACGTCACCAAGTTCCACACCGGCCTGATGATGGGCAAGCCCGGCAAACTGATTGTCACCTACACCACACTGTTTTTTGCAATTATCCTCATAAGCGGAATAAGCATCTGCACACCCAAAAACAGGCGGCAATGGCGACAACGACTGTCGGTGGAACGCAAGAAAGGCATCAGGCGGCTCATTTACGACCTGCATGTGAGCCTTGGTTGGTGGACGGTGATATGGCTGTTGCTGCTCGCCGTCACCGGACTCGGATTCGGACTAAAGCTCGTGCCAAAGGGCACCGCAACCATGGTCCTGTTCCACCAACTGCACATAGGAGCGTGGGGAGGCACCGTCACGCGTGTCATAACATTCGCGGCAAGCCTCATCGGAGCGTCGCTGCCCATAACGGGTTACTGGCTCTATTTCAAAAAACGCAGGCAAAAGAGTGCCTGACCGGCAGACAAACGTCTGCCGTGAAGCCACGGCCAACTATTGCTGCGGTTGCCACGGGGCAATGCAGAGGCCGTCGAGCAGTTGGGTATAGAAATCGATGGCCGCCGAAATCTCGCCCGTACAGATGTATTCGTCGGCCGAATGCGACCGCGCCGAATCGCCTGGCCCGATCTTAAGCGACGGGAATGGCATGAGAGCCTGGTCGCTCAACGTGGGCGACCCGAACGGCGTTCCGCCCATTGCCACACACCTCTCAACCAAAGGGTGTGAAATGTCGATGTGCGAGGGGCGCAGGCGGAAAGAGCGTGCCGACACTTCCGAACGCATGTTCTGCCTCACAATGTCGAACACCTCCTCGTTGGTGTACATCTCGTTCACGCGCACGTCAACCACGGCGCGGCACTCGTCGGGCACCACATTGTGCTGGGTGCCGGCATTTACCACCGTGGCCTGCGCGAGTGTAGGACCGAGAAAGCGGCTCACACGACCGAACTTATACGAACGCAGCCAACACAAATCGTCGAGCATGCGGTAGATTGCGTTGTCGCCCTCGCCGCGCGCCGCGTGCCCGCTACGCCCCCGTGACGTGACGTCAAGCACCATAAGCCCTTTCTCGGCCACGGCCGGCTGCATGCCGGTGGGTTCGCCCACCACCGCAACATCAATCTTCGGCAGTTGGCGAAGGGCTGCCACTATGCCGCCGGCACCCGACACTTCCTCCTCGGCCGAAGCCAGATATATTATATTGTAGGGCTGCCGACGGGCTGCAAGCCGGCAGAATGTCTGCAAGAGCGACACCAGTCCGCCGCCGCAGTCGTTGCTCCCCAAACCATAGAGAGTGCCGTTCTCAAGCGCGGGGCTGAAAGGGTCGCGCGTCCAAGAGGCCACGGGCTTCACCGTGTCGATGTGGGCATTGAGCAGAAGCGTAGGGCGCGCGGCATCGTAGGTGCCGCCCACAGCCCACACATTGTTGCCCGTGCGGCGCGGCGCGAAGCCGAGGCTCTCGATCTCGGCAAACATTATTGCGGCAGCCGCATCCTCGTTGCGGCTCACCGACGGTGTGGCTATCAGGCGCGACAGCAAGTCAACGGCGCGTGCAGTGTAGTCAGCATTTGTCATGTAATGTGTTTCTTTTGTGTGATGATCACGCAAAGTTAGCGTTTTAGGCCGACATAAAAGAAAAACGGCCACCAAATGTTTGGTGGCCGTAGAGATAATAATCTGGTGTTTTAATTTCCTTATTCGGGAAGGCTGATAGCGCCCTGGGGGCAAACATCAGCGCAAGTGCCGCACTCAACGCAAGTGTCGGGGTTGATTGAATACTGGTCGCCAGCAGAGATTGCTCCAGCCGGACATTCGTCGATACAAGTACCGCATGCGATGCAGTCGCTACCAATTACGTAAGCCATGATTTGTTCTTTTTATTGTTATTAATGTTATTGTCTGAGCAAAAGAGTAACTACCTACTTTTGTATGCTGCAAAGATACATCATTTCCACGAATTACCTACAAGTGGGTAATTACTTTTAACTTATTTATACATTTCGCATTTCATCGTGCGGCAGGCATTGCCGGCAACACCGCCAAGCCCTGCTGCCGGGCGCGGCAGGCTTTCGCAGCATCCATATAGATGCTGCCTTGCGGCGTGCAGCATAAGGTGCACGCATGCAGCGCAGTTGCCGCACGGGCGTGCAGCAGCCGCTGCACGCGCCGAATGAGCACAGAAAAGGCGGCGCAACACCCTTGTCGGGGTGTGCGCCGCCTTGTATTTGGACTGCAACAAGATGCTTGTCGCGGTTATTTCACTATTATCTTGCGTGTCGTGCCGTCGCTGTAACGCACGATGTTCAGGCCTCGGCTGCACTGTGTGCGGCGCTTGCCATCGACACCATACACGCCCACTACGCTCCGGTTGGCGTCGGCCTCGATGCCGATCACACCCGAAACGTCCTTGTCTACCGATACCGACACGGCGAGAACAGTGGCACGTCCGCCCGTCTTCGACACTGCCAGTCCGGAGAGTTTGCGGCTGGAATCGGCCGTGAGAGCCACCTCATACAGGCTGAATGCCTCTTTGTTGTCAACGACATCGCTCTGTCCCTGCCATCCCGACGACTTGGTGAGTATGCGTCCGAGACCATACACGGCCTCATCGCCGCTTTCGGTGGTGTTATACCAGTCGGCTATCGTCTCGGTAACGGCATCGCCGCGTGTTCCGTCGGCATATACCGGGGTCACTGTCAGTTGCGAACTTCCGTCGGCCGACACTGCGAGCACATATATTTTCTTTGCATTCACGAGCGTGTCGAAGGCCAGTTCCTGCTCCGAGGTGCTCGTAAGCGTGAGTGCATTGGGCTGGGTGTAGTCGGCAAGCACATATTCCACGCCGCTGTTCGACATCACCTTGCGGTCGTCGCCGGCCACAGCTCCGCTCTCCTGGATGCCTGTTGAGAACAGAGTGTAGCCGGTGTTGTCGAGCGTGCCGGTGACATGCGATGACGAAGGCAGTGCCTCGGCAATGACATCGGCATTGAATCCGCTTGCAACAGCCATTGCCATGCAGTCGGCATCGGCCGGGGTCTTGAGTTTCCAGCTCTTGTCCATGAAGGCAAGGCGGCTCTTCACAAACTGGTTAAGTTCGTCGATGTAGTTGTCGAACGTTCCGAAATGGTTGTGCCAAGCCTGGTTGTCGCGGTCGAGTGCGCCGCTTGCGCGCAGCACCGAGGCGAGAGAGTCGATTTTCTCGCTTATGAATTCGGCCGAATAGTTGGCCTCGCGCTGGGCAGTCCATCGTTGGCGCAGTTCTGAAACGTAGGCAGGGTCGTTCATAAGTTTATACCAGAAGAACGGCACAAGCTGCTGGTCGGCGCTTGCCATGAGGTCGTTGCTCTTGTAGCGCCACGACGATGAGTTGTTGGCATCGTAGTAGTTGGCTATGCCATAGGCAATGTTGAAGTCCCACAGTGCCGTTTTCCACTTGGCATCGGTGCCGAGCTGTGCGGCATGTGTCTCGCTGTATTTGTAGAGCGGCGTGCTAAGCCGGTAGGCATCAACGTTGTTGGCAAATTCCTGCGCTATCTGATAGTCGATGAACGACTGCACGTCGATGTAGTTGCGGTAGCCCGTGTCGCCGGTGTAGTCGTCCTGCGCAAACGAGTCCTCCATTTTGTCGATGGCGTTTTGTATGGCAGTTTCCACCCCTTCGGGCAGTTCGGCAAAATCCTCGTAGTCGGGTTCCTTATACTGGTAGGCCACGGTGCGGTTGGTATATTCGCGTCCGGTGCTGCTCACGGGGTGGTGTTTCGACGTGTAGTAGTGCTCCTCGTCCTTGCGGTCAATCTCCACATGGAAGTCGCCCGTGAGGTCGTCGGCCGTAGGATCGTCGAGGTTGAGGCGCTTCTTGCCTTTTGTGGCACGTTCAGACATGATGTACACGCCGTAGTAATAGCCGTCGACAAACACCTCGCAGAATTTCATGTGCGGAGCAAACGAGCTGCCTCCGCGTGCCAGTTCCATGGTGAGCACGTCGCGCATGTAGCTCCGGTCTTCCCACGGTGCGAGCAAGGCCCAGTCGTTGTCCTTGCCCATTCCCATAATTTTCACCTTTGCCTTTTTGGCATCGAGGCTGGCTTCGGAGAGCGTCTTTATGCCAAACGGCTTCTTGTCTGACCCGGTGAACGAGGTGTTGCCCCGGTATTTCAGGGCTATCGGTCCTTCCCAGTCGATATTTTGTCCGGCATGTAGCGTGGTGTCAACATAGTTGTGCCCGTCGCCATTGTCGATTATCTTCATGGTGGCAAGGGTTTTCGTTTCGCGTTGTATCACCTGCCCGTTGACGGTGAGGAACACTATCGGCAGCGAAGTTTCGCTGAACTGCACGTTGGTTGACGGGCGGAAATTGTTCATGTCGTAGTCGCCGCTGCTCACAGCCACCTGAGCCACGGCCTGGGTTGCCGCCACAGCGAAGGCCAACATTAATAGTTTTTTCATTCTGAAGGGTTATAACTGGTTTATTGTTTAGGCACGCGCCGATGCCCGGCGGCACACGCGTGCAATGTTGCAAAGTTACGCAATTTTTCATTATGCATGCTCGCGGCATGCCGTTTTGTTGCATAAGCGGCGGCAATTTGCCTACTAATCGCTGCCATTTGTGCCACACAAATGCAAAGAAGCGACCATGCGGCATGCCAAAGGCAGCCTCATGGCAAC
>CAVDJG010000005.1:20850-21502 GCA_963609005.1 Acidaminococcaceae bacterium | reverse complement strand
GGGCTGGTAGCCGCCCTGCTGACCGTCGGCATTGTAGCGCGGACGGTAGCCACCCTGTTGGCGGGGCTGGTAGCCGCCCTGCTGACCGTCGGCATTGTAGCGCGGACGGTAGCCGCCTTGCTGGCGAGGCTGGTAGTTAGAGGCATTGTTCTGCAGTCCGGCCCCGAAACCTTCGGGACGGAATGCGCCTTCACTGTTGTCGGTTGTGGTGCGGTCGGCGTTGTAGGCGCGCGGTGTATGAATGCGCGGCCGCTGCGGACGACCAGTCACACTGCGGTATTCTCTCTGATAATTTCCTGCGGAACGGCCGTAGCTCTCGCTCTTGCCGGTAGTTTGATCCGCTGCTGTCTGCTCCTGATTTTTGTTTTCCAACTCTGAATCCATAATCTTTTTTGTTGTAGCCTCACGGCTTGGTTAATAATAGTATGCTTTGTAAAATGTGTATGTGAAATTTTCTCCGGGCATTTGTGTCCCGGCCATATTGTTTCGGTCTTGTTTCGTTTGTGCCTTGCCGCCCCCGAGCACAGGCTCAGCAGGCGGCCTTGCATGCTACATGCCCGTATAGTTGTGCGGCGTTATGGCCATAAGTTCGGCCTTGACATCATCGCTCACATTGAGCTGGCGCACAAAATCGTGTATTGTCTCTTCGGTC
>CAVDJG010000005.1:9240-20840 GCA_963609005.1 Acidaminococcaceae bacterium | reverse complement strand
TTTTCGCATTGGTGCGGGTGAGAGCCTTGAGGGCCTCATAGGGATGCGGATATGCCTCGCGCCTCAGGATGGTCTGTATGGCTTCGGCCACCACGGCCCACGTGTTGTCGAGGTCGGCGGCAATCTTCTCCTCGTTGAGTATCAGCTTGCGCAAACCTTTCAATGTGCTCTCGATAGCTATGACTCCGTGGCCGAGAGGCACGCCCACATTGCGCAGCACAGTAGAGTCGGTAAGGTCGCGCTGGAGGCGGCTCACGGGCAGTTTCTGCGCGAGGAACTGCAGCACGGCATTGGCAATGCCGAGGTTGCCCTCGCTGTTCTCGAAGTCGATCGGGTTCACCTTGTGGGGCATTGCGCTCGACCCCACTTCACCGGCCTTTATCTTCTGCTTGAAATACTCCATGGAGATGTACATCCAGAAATCGCGGTCAAGGTCGATTATTATCGTGTTTATGCGGCGCACGGCATCAAACAGTGCTCCCAGACAGTCGTAGTTGCTTATCTGTGTGGTGTATTGCTCGCGTTCAAGACCGAGTTTCTCGCTCACAAAACGGTTGCCGAAAGCCTTCCAGTCATACTGCGGATAGGCCACATGATGGGCATTGTAGTTGCCGGTGGCACCGCCGAATTTGGCTGTCATCTTGCATGCCTTGAGCTGATTGAGCTGCTCGGTGAGGCGATATACAAACACCATGATTTCTTTTCCGAGGCGTGTGGGCGATGCGGGCTGCCCGTGGGTTTTGGCGAGCATGGGCACGTCTTTCCACTCGTCGGCATAGGTCTGAAGCTGGGCTATAAGTTCCTCCACAAGCGGAACATACACGTCGTGCATGGCCTCTTTTATGGAAAGCGGCACGCTTGTGTTGTTTATGTCCTGCGAAGTGAGTCCAAAATGTATGAATTCCTTATACTGATCCAGTCCGCCGAGCTTGTCGAATTCCTCTTTTATGAAATATTCCACGGCCTTCACATCATGGTTTGTCACCTTCTCGATGTCCTTCACACGTTGTGCGCTTTCCTCGGTGAAATTGCGGTAAATGTCGCGCAACGCATCAAACAGGTCATGGTTGAACGATGCCAGCTGCGGCAGCGGCAACTCGCAGAGTGTTATGAAATACTCAATCTCGACACGCACACGATAACGTATGAGTGCATACTCCGAGAAATAGTCTGCCAAAGATTCTGTTTTTCCTCTGTAACGGCCGTCGATAGGTGAAATTGCCGTCAGCAAATCAAGTTTCATAATAAAGAAATTATAATTTGCTACAAAATTACTAATTTAATTCGACATCATGCGCAAAGTTGCCGAAAACTTGCATTAAAGCCGCATTTGTGCGCTTATGGCGAACGAGCCGAAGCTTTCATGCGGCATCGTGACACGCCGATGCATAGGTCAGCCGTTAAAAATCTACGCCTGTCGCAAATGCATGGAAACGAAAAAGGGTGCAACCCAAAAAGGTTGCACCCCGTATTGTTTATGCTGTTATGTCAGTATCGGATTAGTCCTTAACCTGAACAGTAGCACGACGGTTGTAAGAGATGGGTGAGAGATCGTTCACACCACCCTTGCCTTCGGTTGTGATCTGGTCGCGGCTTACACCCATGTTAACGAGTTCGTTAGCAACGGTCTCAGCACGCTTCTCAGACAGCCACTGGTTGTGGTCAGCCTTACCAGTTGCGCTATCAGCATAACCGGTAACGAGAAGGTTTGCATTGTTCTCCTTAGCGTACTCGGCGATGCCCTTAACGTTAACGAGATCCTTCTTAGAAGCGATGTTATACTTGTCGATGTTGAAGAATACAGACACCGGAGTGTTCACGAATTCCTTAACAGCCTTGGGAGCTTCCTTCTGGTTTGCGAGGAGGTTCTTCAAGCGAGCGTTCTCTGCGTTAGCATCGTTGAGCTGAGCGTTGAGAGCGTCGATCTGGCTCTGAGCGAGAGCCTTGATAGCGTCAACATCGGGCACTTTGTTCCAAGTAGCCTTGCCAAGGTTGAAGGTCAAGCCGAGTTCAGCATAGAGCTGGTTGTCGTGGCTATCCCAACCGCGGTGGTCGAAGCCCTTGTCATATCCGTCGTGGTCGCCCTCGTAGCGGTTCCATCCGAGCTCGAAGTTGATAGCAACCTTGCGGCTTACATAGAACTGGTTCAAGATACCAACGCTCAGGTCCATTCCGTAACGGTCGTAAGAGCAAGAACGTGTGATACCAGCACCGATGAAGGGAACGAAGTTCCAAACACGGTTGGGGTTGTATCCGCAAAGCATGTTGCTCAGGTTGAAGAGCACGTGCTCGTTGAGTGTCCAATACTTGTTGCCGTTGCCCTTGTTGTCAGAGTCGGTAACCTGCTTGCCCCATACGCCCTGCAGCTTTGTGCGCAGACCGATGCCCGGAGTAAACCATTTGCCGATAGCGACAGCAGCGCCCGGGTTAGAGCGGAATTTCTTGAACGGGCTTCTGTTAAGTCCCTGTCCGTGCTCTTCACCAGAATACCATGCATTCCAATCAGCACCTACCTGGATGAACCAGTTGCTCCAGAATGAATTTGTGGCAACACTGTGTTTGAGTGTCGGGTCAGCCTCCTGGGCCATTGCGCCCATTGACAAGCCGGCCATTGCCAAAACAATTAATAACTTTTTCATAACCTTTATTTATTTAACAATCAAAAAAATTCAATTTTAGGGATTACCCCCTTAATCGGCTACAAAGGTACGAATAAAAAACAAACGTAACTACTTTTTCACGAAAAATATTGTTTTTATGTTTGCTTTTTATTGTATTCGGCCTGTTAATTTATATTTCTTTTACACATTTTTTGCGCTCATGCGAGCAAATGTTCTATTTCTGTTTGCTTCAATATGCTCAATATCTTTTTCCCGTCAGGAGTGTAGTTGAAGTTGGAACAAGCAAACAGACAGTTGACGATATTCTCCATTGCGGCATTGTCGAGCACCTCGCCATAAGGCACTGCCGCACTGCGTGCAAGCCCGAGCGCTATTGAATGGTTAACCTCATCGGCTACATTGCACGCACATTCGGCCGCCGACTCGACAAGTTGCTGCACGAGGTTGGTGTAAGACAACCCTTCAAGCCCTGCCGGAACGGAGTTAACCGAGTAAGAACCTGCGCCGAGGTCGGTGAGTTCAAAGCCTGCCGTTTCCATCTCGGGCATTATCTTGCGCAACACGGCATCGTCGGCCTGCGAGAGATGCACCACTTCGGGGAAAAGCATTTTCTGTGAGTCGGCGCGGCGATCGCGCATCTTTTCGAGATATTGTTCATACAGAATGCGTGTGTGTGCCCGGTTCTGGTCGATAATCATCAGTCCCGATTTCACCGCAGTCATTACATATTTACCTTTATATTGGTAATGCGCCGGCGACTTGTCTTCGGCTATGTCGGGCGAAGCAACGGCAAACGGATATGCCGACGAATTGTCTGCGAGGCCGTTTTCGCCTTCGTCACTGTCGGGGAAAAGCGGTGCAGGCTGTGCCGACGGCGTGCGCAAGCCTTCATACAATTGTTCCCACTGCCGTGGAGCAGACTGTCTGTGCGGCGCGGCCGACGATTCGGCGAATGGATTGTAGCCGGGAGTATACTGCACTTTGGGCATGGCCACGTCGTCGTTTTGGCTGAAAACCGGAATGTCGGGCCGTCCTTCGGTGTCGAACTCAATGGATGTGACATCGTTGAACTTGCCTATCGTTTCGCGCACTGCGGCGAGAAGGAGTTGCCACACGGTCTGTTCGTTTTCAAACTTTATCTCGGTTTTCGTCGGATGTATGTTCACATCGATGTCTTCGGGCTTCACTTTGAAATACAGGAAATAAGGCACTTGCTCGCCTTCGGGTATTATGCGCTCATAGGCTGTCACTACCGCCTTGTTGAAATAAGGGTGTTTCATGTAGCGGCCGTTGACGAAGAAGAATTGCCTAACGCCTTTGCGGCGTGCACATTCGGGTTTGCCCACAAATCCCGAAATTCTGCACATCGACGTATCAACGTCCACCGGCAACAGAGTCTGGTTGATTTTCTTGCCGAACACATCGACGATGCGCTGGCGCAGACCCGAAGCCTTGAGGTTGTAAAGTTCGGTTCCGTTGTTGTTGAGAGTGAACGAAACGTCGGGATTGACAAGTGCTATGCGCTCGAAGGCGGTGATTATGTTGTTGAGTTCGGTAGTGTTCGACTTAAGAAACTTGCGCCTTACGGGCACATTGTAGAACAGGTTTTCCACCATGAAATTGCTGCCCTCGGGACATGAGCACGGGTCTTGCGACACAAACTGCGACCCTTCGATGCGCAACTGAGTGCCCACATCTTCACCTGTGAGCCGTGTCTTGAGCGTCACCTGCGCCACTGCGGCTATCGAAGCGAGTGCCTCGCCGCGAAATCCCATTGTGTGCAGGGCGAAAAGGTCGGCCGCCTTGCGTATTTTCGAAGTGGCGTGCCGTTCAAAGGAGAGGCGTGCGTCGGTTTCCGACATGCCTTTCCCGTTGTCCACCACCTGTATCGATGTGCGTCCAGAATCCATGCACACGACATTTACCGTGGTGGCTCCGGCATCGATGGCATTCTCTACGAGTTCCTTTACAACGCTTGCCGGGCGTTGTATCACCTCTCCGGCGGCAATCTGGTTGGCCACCGAGTCGGGCAGCAGTTGGATTATATCACTCATGTCAGCACATTGTTAATGCGAGAAACAACAATACGGCGAAAGCCATCAGCAATGCCACAGGCACCGTGGCACGCAGCAAGATGCCTGCCGAGCCGTGTCTGCCGCGGCGCAACGAGGGCTGCGATGGCTGCGGCTTCACGCTTTGTGCCTTTCCGCCGCGCTCCGGTTTATCGGCCGTTCGCCCGCGCAGTTGGTCAAGCAGAAGCCGGCGTTCGTCGGTGTATATATAATTATGGTGGAAGCCACGCGGCTTGCGGTTGCCGAAATACAACATTGCCTTGCCTCCTCTCAGCGTCCTGTGCCAAACGAAGGCAACGGTGCCTCGCGCCGCTGCAACTTCTTGAGCTCTCCGTCCTTGCCCTTGCCGCGCCAGAGGAATATGTCGTCCTTGTCTACGGGCCGTATATAGTCGAACCACGCGAAAGCCTTGAGCTTAAGTTTGTCGGCCGGTATCTGCGTCATGGGCGACAGAGTGCCCGTGGCCTTCGATGTCCAAATCTTCTCGAGTTGTCTTTCTGCCGAGAGATACATGCGCATCGTGTCGGTTTCCAGATAATTGTGTTCCGAGAGCGTGGAGTCGCTCCCCTCGGCGTTGTAATACACCGATATGACGTTGCCCGAAGCCTCTGTTCTGCGCAACACCCCGTCGGTGAAGAAGGCGTCCATGCGCTTCGACGACACCTGGTTGTAGTGGTCGCGGTCGTCAAGACGCTCCACCGAGAGGGCTTGCCCTATGATTTCGGCACGGCGCACCGTGCTGTCGTTCATGTAAACCTTTATCACCTCGCCGAGCAACTGCCGCTGTCCGTTCCACACTATGGGGTCGTGATACATCGTCATGCACGAGTCCTGCGAGTTGAACACCATTGAGTCGCACACGGCCTGCACGTCGGTGCGGAAGGCCCTCACCTTGCGGAAGGCATGCACCTTGCGGTAGACCGAGTCGGTATTGATGTTGAACGTGTAGATTTTCATCGTGTCGGCATGCATATACAGGGTGTCTTTCTGCGAGAAATCGCGCATCACGGCCCTGCGCGTGGCAAAGCCGTAGCCAGTTTTTTCGTCGTAGATGAGGTGTCCGCAGTCGAGCGCGTTCTTGTTGAGCGTGTCCACATACACCACGTTTCCAAAGCCCTCGTTGTGCCCTGTGCGGTTGTCGTGGTAGAGACTGTCGCCGGTTATTGTCTTTTCCTTGTCTACGATTGTGGATCGTCCGAACATACTTGAGCGGTCGGTACGGCTGTCCAGATATGCATCAGTGGTGTGTATCACGCTTCCTTTCGACGTTATCGTCGAGGGCCCGGTGACATGTGCCAGCGAAGTGCGTGTGTCGTAGTGCAGCGTGTCGGTGATCACATGGTTTTTGTCGCTTTGCATCTGCACGTTGTAGTAGAACGAAGCCTGTCGCGTTACGGTGCTGTACTCGCCCCAGTCAGACACGAGCCGGTCTTTCCCGTCGATGAGTTTTCCCCCTTCGAAGAAATAGGCATTGCTGTAGATGCGGTCGTAGTCGAGCGAGTCGGTGTAGAGAGTCTGCTGCCTGTGGCGCAGCACCACGTTGTGGCGGGCGTGCATCATCTGCGCGCCTCCGTCGTAGTCGGCACGGTCGCAGGTGAGCGACAGGGTGTCGCCCTGCTTGAAACGCACATGTCCGAAAGCCTCCACCGAGTTGGCATCCTGATAGAAATAGGCACTGTCGCACCACAGTTGCGCCCCGGCATGCGAAAAATGCACTTTGCCTTTCACTATCTGTGCATCGGGCCGGTCGCTGTATCTGTCATATTTCAGTTCGTCGGAGTGTATGAGAAACACCCTTTCGTCGGTTTTCTGGCGTTGTTTCTTGCGCTGCGGCGCAGCTGTCGCGGCAAGCACGATAAGCCCAAAAAGGCACAGAGCCGCCGCCGAGGCTGCCCTATGCCGATATGGTGTCTTTGCTGTAAATGGTATTTTCACGTTGTCGAACAATGTTTCGGTAAGCCGTTGCCGGTGTCCCGGCATCCCATGCAGAAGCACTTTGCAATGCCGCTGCACCGGGCTGTCACTTCACCCACCCTTCATACTCGAAGTTGCAGTTCTTGTAACGGTCTTTCATGCGCACATAGGTGTTCTTTATCTTGTTCACCACCCAGTTGTGCAGAAACTCTTCGCGCTGTTTGGCGAGCACCACGTTTTTGAGCACCTGATAGTCTTCGGTGATTGTTGCGCGGTGTGCTTCGGTGCGGCTCTTGAGCTTTATTATGGCGCACACGGTCTTGCCTTTCTCGTTTATCATGCTGAAAGCGTCCGACACGTCGCCCACTTTCATCTTCTCCACCTCGCGTGCCACCTCGGTGGGCAGGTCTTTCATCTTGAAGCGCGAGGTGCGTCCGTCCTCGGAGTTGTACGACATAAGACCGTGGTTGTTGCGTGTGTCCTTGTCGTCAGACATATAAGACGCCGCCTGTTCAAACGGGATTTTGCCGTCGCGAATGTCGCATGCCACCGAGTCGAGGCGCACGCGCATGCTGTCGGTGGCCTCCTGCGACACGCGCGGAATGCGCAGAATGTGGCGCACCTTTATCTTGTCGCCGCGTTTGTCGATGAGCTGTATGATGTGGAAGCCGTATTCCGACTCCACTATCTTCGAGATTTTCTTAGGATCGGTGAGATTGAAGGCCACCGCGGCAAACGCGGGGTCGAGCATTCCGCGCCCGGTATAGTCCATCTCGCCGCCCTGTCGTGCCGAACCTGGGTCTTCGGAGTAGAGACGTGCCAGCGTGGCAAACGACGTTTCGCCGTTGTTCACGCGCTCGGTGTACTCGCGCAGGTCGTTTTTCACGCGGTTTATCTCTTCCTGCGATATTTTGGGCTGCTTGGTTATTATCTCCACTTCCACCTCGGTGGGCACATAGGGGATGCTGTCTTCGGGCACATCCTTGAAATATTTGCGCACGTCGGACGGCGTGACGGTGATGTCGGCCACGAGTTTCTCCTTCATCTGCTGTATGAGCTGATTGTTCTTGAAGTCGTCGTGAAGCGACTGTCTCATCTGGCTCACCGACATTTTCTTGTATTCCTCGAGCTTTTCGCGCGATCCGGCCTGCGCCACCCATCGGTTTATCTGCATGTCGATGCCCTGCGCTATTTCCGATTCCGACACCTGTATGGAGTCGATTTCGGCCTGGTGCAAGAAGAGTTTCTGCACGGCAATTTGCTCAGGTATCGAGCAGTCTGGGTCGCCGTGCCATGTTATGCCTTCGGCCTCGCCCTGCAAGCGCATTATCTCCACATCCGACTTGAGTATAGGCTCGTCGCCCACTACCCATATCACCTCGTCAATGACACTGTTGTCGGGTGTCACGGCCTCGTCTTTTGCATTCTCTATAGAGTCGGTTTGGGCGGCAAGCGGGTGCGATGTGCCCTTGCCCGCCTTTGCCCCGATGCCGAAAAGCATCAGTGCGGCGAGTGCCCCGACAAACATTTTGCTCTCTTTTCTCATATTTTATAGTGCGCCGTGCGGCTCACGCCGTCGGCATTTCTCGATGTTTTCGTTGTTTTCAGCCGTGTGGTGTCAGTGCTTGTTCACCGTTTCCATTACAGCCTGGTCGATTTCCACGGGATACTGTTTGCGCAACTGTGCCACCCATTCCTTTTCGAGTTGCTCCTGATAGTCAGACACCACCAGCTCGCGCACGTCCTCGTAAGTCTTCGGAGCTTTGAGCAGTTCGCCGTAGGTAGCTTCAAACGGGTAGTCCTTCATCGTTGTCACGGTAGTGTCTTTCTTGAACACGTCGCGGTCGACGAGTGCGTTGTCGCCTTTCTTGAACATGCCTTTCACCACCTTTATGCGCACGGTGCTGTCGTTGAACGATGTGCGCAGCTTTTCGGCCCAGTCTTTAAACGGCACGTTTTTCAGTGTTGCCTTCACGGCCTGCACGTCGGCCTCGTTCTTGGTGTTGTAGGCTATGCCCTTGAAGCGAGGCTCGTCCCAGCGGTATTTCTTCTTGTTTTTCTTGAAATATGCGGCGAGTGCGGCATCGTCCTTGGCGGCCTTGTCCCACACAGTGCGGTTGCTTATCTCGTAAAGCAGCAGTCCGTCGTGATATTCGCGTATGAGGTTGCGCAAGTCGGAGTCCTTTGCGGTGAGTTCCTCGGTGCGGCGGTCTACTATTTCCTCGGGCGTACACGGCGGCGTGGCGTTCTTGGCCATTTCGGCGAGCTTGTCGTTCACGATGCGGTCGCGCATGCTCTGCTGTCCCACGAAGCGCAGAATGTCGGCATGCACCGAGTCGTAGGGGAAGAACATGCTCTTGTCTTTGAGCAGCACGATGTGGTAGCCCACGGGCGAGAGAAACGGTTTGCTCAGTTCGCCTTTCTTCATTGCAAACACTTTCTCCTCAAACTCCTTGAATGTCTGCCCTTTCTGTATCCACGAGATGTCGCCTCCGCGTTGTCCGCTCATCTTGTCGTCGGAGCACCGGCGTGCCAGTTCGGCAAAGTCGGCACCTTTCAGCAGGGCAGCGTAAATGGAGTCGGCGCGCAGCTTTGCCGAGTCCTGCTGTGCCTGTGTGGCCTTTTGCTTGAGCATGACGAGGATGTGCGACGGGCGCACCAATCCGCCGTTGGCGTCGATGCGTGCCTTTGTCTGGTCATACACCTCGCGTGCCTTGTTTTCAAGGTCGTTGTTGTCGATGAATGTCGGGCGCACCTGCTGGTCGCGGTATATGGTGAATTCCTTGCGGAAAGCCTTTGTGGTGTCGATGCCCGCAGCCTCGGCGGCGAGCACCTTCAGCTTGTAGTTTACGAACAAATCGACGTATTCATTCACGTTTTTCTTGTCGACAACGGTTTCGGAGTTGTTTTTGTTGTAGGAGTATTCAAACTCCGATCGTGTCACCGGCGTTCCGTTTATCTTCATTATCACGGGGTCGCTCTGTGCGAGGGCGGCCATACTCACGAGCAGCGACGCTGCCGCCGCCAGCATTCTTGTTCTCATTGGTGTGCCTGTATTTTGTTTTGTTCCATGTCGCCGACAAAGGCCCAGTATGCACCGGGCCTGTCAGCGTGGTTGGTAATGCGCCCCGTTGTGGGGCGCATATATAATAATGTGTAAATGTGCAAGCGTTGCCTGCGCCAGTATTACATGGGGCGCGAGTAGTTGGGTGCTTCGCTTGTTATTGTGATGTCGTGTGGATGGCTCTCGAGCACTCCGGCGTTGGTGATGCGCACAAACTTGGCTTGGTGCATGTCCTCAATCGTTCCGGCACCGCAGTAGCCCATGCCCGAACGCAGTCCGCCTATGAGCTGGTAGATAACCTCCTGCACGGTGCCTTTGTAAGGCACGCGTCCGGCGATGCCCTCGGGCACGAGTTTCTTCACGTCTTTCGTTCCGGCCTGGAAATAGCGGTCTTTCGAACCGTTCTCCATTGCTTCGAGCGATCCCATTCCGCGGTAGCTCTTGAACTTACGGCCGTTGAATATGATGGTGTCGCCGGGGCTCTCCTCGGTTCCGGCCACGAGCGAACCAATCATCACGCAGCTTCCGCCGGCAGCTATGGCCTTAACCACATCGCCCGAGTAGCGCAGTCCGCCGTCGGCAATGAGAGGCACGTCGGTGCCCTGCAGCGCGCTGTACACGTCGTAGACGGCGCTGAGTTGCGGCACGCCCACACCTGCCACCACGCGTGTGGTGCATATCGATCCCGGGCCAATGCCCACCTTTATTGCGTCGGCTCCGGCCTCGACGAGCATCTTGGCGGCGGCACCTGTGGCCACGTTGCCCACCACGATGTCAACGCCGGGGAATGCGGCCTTGGCCTCAACGAGCTTTTCTATCACATATTTCGAGTGTCCGTGTGCAGTGTCAATCACGATGGCGTCGGCTCCGGCTTCAACAAGTGCCGACATGCGGTCGAGCGTGTCAACCGTCACGCCCACTCCGGCGGCCACGCGCAGGCGGCCCTTGTCGTCCTTGCAGGCCATGGGTTTGTCTTTGGCCTTGGTTATGTCCTTGTAGGTTATGAGGCCCACGAGGCATCCGTCCTTGTCAACCACGGGCAGCTTCTCGATCTTGTTTGTCTGCAATATCTCGGCTGCGGCGGCGAGGTCGGTCTGTATGTGTGTTGTCACGAGGTTTTCTTTTGTCATCACCTCGTCGATGAGTTTGTCGAGATGGCGTTCGAAACGCAGGTCGCGGTTGGTGACGATGCCCACGAGGTGGCGGTTGTCGTCAACCACGGGTATGCCTCCGATGTGATACTCGGCCATGATGTCGAGCGCGTCCTTCACGGTTTTGCCGCGACGTATTGTCACGGGGTCGTAAATCATTCCGTTTTCGGCGCGCTTCACGATAGCCACCTGACGGGCCTGCTCTTCAATCGACATGTTTTTGTGTATCACGCCGATACCTCCCTCACGCGCTATGGCTATTGCCATGGCCGACTCTGTCACGGTGTCCATAGCGGCGGTGACAAACGGCACGTTAAGGCTGATGTGGCGCGAGAAACGGGTTTTCAACTCTACTGTCTTTGGCAGCACTTCCGAATAAGCGGGAACGAGAAGGACGTCGTCGAAGGTAAGACCGTCCATTACAATTTTATCTGCAACAAATGATGACATATGTAACTTAAAAATTTATTGCATGCAAATTTAGCAATAAAAATCGATTTGCGCGCATCAATGCAGTTTTTTATTCTTTCTTTAATTCTAATTAAGGTTACAGGCGCGCGGTGCGGCATAGGCCAGTGGCGGTTTGCCGCCGTGGGCAAAATGCGCCACGTATCGTGAGAGGATGTCACTTGCAGGGCTGCGTGCCCAACAATTCCCGCAAACGCGCATTTGCGGTTGAATTATACGCCCCTTTCAGGGGCTAGTTAATGTGCACATCTTGTAGATAGGGGCAAGCCCCTATCCTATATTATACGCCCCCTACGGGGGCAACGCAGGT
>CAVDJG010000005.1:0-8971 GCA_963609005.1 Acidaminococcaceae bacterium | reverse complement strand
CATTTACCCAGGGTTACGCATCACGGCTCCGCCGCGCTGCTCACCCTGGGCTGACATGTTGCGCCCTTACAGGGCTTGGGGCGTCTCTTACGGGGCCAACGCAACGACATGTTGCGCCCCACAAACAAAAAAAACGGGGCTTCTTTCTTGCCTGTGCTGCAACAAACCGCTACTTTTGCAGCCGAATACCATTAAAACATCACTCAATGATTGCACTGCAACTCGCCATCGTGCTGATAGCCCTCTATGTGGGGTCGCGCTACGGAAGCATAGCCCTCGGGGCTGTGTCGGGCATAGGTCTGGCCCTGCTTGTCTTCGGTTTCGGCATGAAACCCGGCACGCCGCCCACCGACGTCATCTACATCATCATAGCCGCCGTGACCTGTGCCGGCATCATGCAGGCGTCGGGCGGCATGGACTGGCTCATACAACTGGCCGAACGGCTGCTCCGGCGGCACCCCGCACGCATCACCTTCTACGCGCCGCTGTGCACCTTCTTCCTCACCGTGCTGGTGGGCACAGGCCATGTTGTCTACACGCTGATGCCCATAATATGCGACATAGCACTGAAAAAAGGCATACGACCGGAGCGTCCGTGCGGCGTGGCATCGGTAGCCTCGCAGGTGGGCATAACGTGCTCGCCCATAGCCGCTGCCGTGGTGGCGTTTGCAGCAATATCGGGCGACAACGGCTTCGGCATAACCATTCCGCAGATAGTTATGGTGACAATACCCGCATGCCTTGCCGGACTGATGGCGGCGAGCGCGTGCTCCTACCGCCGGGGGCTCGACCTCGACCTCGACCCCAAGTTTCAGGCGCGCCTTGCCGACCCTGCCATGCGCCAATACATGTACGGATCGGCAGCCACGACCATTGGCCGCGACATCCCGCCCACGGCACGCCGCGCCGTGGCAATATTTGCCGGTGCGCTCGCGCTGATAGTGGTTTTGGCCTCGTGCCAGAAGGTGCTGCCATCGCACGAGGAGGTGGTGGCCATTGAGGGAGCCACGGGCACATGGCACTTCATGTCGCCGCCGCAGCTCGTGAAGGCCGGAATGGTGGTTGAGGGATTCACCGAAACGCGCATGGTGCCGGTGAAGATGAACGTGGTGATACAGATAGTGATGTTGGCCGCATCGGCCCTGATGATAATATTCTGCAAGGCATCGCCCAAGAAAGCGGTCGGGGGCGCGGTGTGGCAGAGCGGCATGGTGGCCGTGGTGGCCATTTACGGCATAGCATGGTTGGCCGACACCTTCTTTGCCAACCACCTTGCGGAGATAGAAGCCGCGCTGGGCGGCGTGGTGAAGGAGTGGCCATGGACAATAGCCTTCGCGTTTTTCGCCGTGTCGATACTCATCAACTCGCAGGGAGCGGTGGTGGTGTCGATGCTGCCGCTGGCCTATTCGCTCGGCATTCCCGGCCCTGTGCTGCTGGGCGTGTTCCCATGCGTCTACGGCTATTTCTTTTTGCCCAACTACCCGTCGGACATTGCCACGGTGAATTTCGACCGTTCGGGCACCACGGTGATAGGCAAATACCTTATCAACCACTCGTTTATGATGCCCGGCATGGTGTGCACCGTGGTGTCAACGATCGTGTCGTTTGCCCTCGCGCAACTGCTGTTCGGGTAATCGCACGCGCCTTGCCGGCAATTGCCGGTCAAGGCCATAGCCACGGTGCAGGCCGCGGCGAGGGTCATTCGTCGCCGTGGGTCTGTTCAAGCTCCACCTCTTTCACCTTGCGGAATAGGTCGGAGGCGAACACCAGGTCGTTGAGGTTTTTGTTGGTTGAGAGCATAACCTCGTCTTTTGTGCCCTGCCACTCCTTGCGTCCCTTGTATATGAACACGATGTTCTCGCCTATGCCCATGACCGAGTTCATGTCGTGGGTGTTTATAATGGTGGTTATTCCAAACTCTTTGGTGATGCCGCTGAGCAGCTCGTCGATAACGAGCGACGTGCGCGGGTCGAGCCCCGAGTTGGGTTCGTCGCAGAAAAGATACTTCGGGTTGAGCACTATGGCACGGGCAATGGCCACGCGTTTCTGCATGCCGCCCGATATTTCGCCCGGAAACTTGGCCTGCGCCTCGCCCAGGTTTACGCGGTCGAGGCACTCGCGGGCGCGGCGCACCCGGTCGCGGTAGTTCATCGACGAGAACATGTCGAGCGGAAACATCACGTTCTCGAGCACCGGGAGCGAGTCGAAGAGTGCGGCACTCTGGAATATCATGCCCATTTCGCGGCGCATGTGCACCTTTTCTTTCTTGCCCATGGCCACGAAGTTGCGGCCGTCGTAGAGCACCTCGCCGCTTGTGGGCGTGAGCAGCCCCACGAGGTTTTTCATAAGAACGGTTTTTCCCGAACCGCTCTGTCCTATGATGAGATTGGTTTTCCCGTCCTCGAAGACGGCATTCACGTCTTTGAGCACTTCCTTGTCGTCGAACGACTTACAGAGATGTTTTATTTCAATCATATTCGTTTGTGGTGTTGTGTGGGGGTTGCCGCCGGCGTGCAGCAAGCGCGTGGCGGGCGTGCAGCAGCTGCGCCACGACCGTGCGGCAGACGCGCTGCATGCGTGCTGCGGCCGCATCGACAGCGGAGCGACCCTAACTTAGCAGTTGGGTGAGGAACACGTCGGAGAAGAGAATGAGCACGCTTGAGCACACGACAGCATCGGTGCTGGCCTTGCCCACCTCAACAGATCCGCCCTCGACGGTGTAGCCGAAGAACGAAGAAACGCTCGCTATGATGAAGGCGAAGAACAGGCTCTTGATGATGCTCATCCACATGAACCACGCGTTGAAGGAGTGTTGCAGACCGAGCGTAAGGTCGGAAGGCGACAGGATGTGCCCTATATAGGCCGTGCCGTAGGCTCCGAGGATGCCCGTGGCCGACGAGAATATCACGAGGAAGGGCATCATCGTGACCAAACCCATAATCTTTGGCAGAATGAGATAGTTGGCCGAGTTGACACCCATAATCTCGAGCGCGTCAATCTGCTGCGTGACACGCATCGTGCCAAGCTCCGACGCAATGTTCGACCCCACCTTTCCGGCGAGTATCAGACACATTATCGACGACGAGAACTCCAACAGCATTATCTCGCGCGTGGTGTAGCCCGACACCCATCGGGGCATCCACGGGCTCTGGATGTTGAGCTTCATCTGGATGCATATCACCGCTCCGATGAAAAACGATATGAGCAACACGATGCCAATGGAGTCGACACCGAGCGTGGCCATCTCCTTGAGATACTGCTTGAAGAACATGCGCATGCGCTCGGGACGCGCAAACGAACGGCCCATGAGCATGATGTAGCGGCCAAGTGTGGTGAGATATTTTATCAACAACATAATAATGAAGTGTTTCGGGCGGCGCCCATTTGGGCCTTGCAAGTGCTGGCCTGAGCTGCGGCGCGGCCCCGTAACTGCCTGCAAAAGTAGCAATAAAATGGCAAAAACTATATACAACGTTTCAGTTTTTATGTTTATTTAGGCCGTTGCGGCGGCCCGAACCGAAAAAACGCGCGCCCTTTTTGCGCGTAACGATTAAAAAGGCTAACTTTGCAGCATTATGAGCGAGACAGAAAACATACAGGCCACGGCGCACAACGAGAGCATGGTGCTGCGCACCGAGGGCCTCGTGAAACGCTACGGCAAGCGCACCGTGGTGAACGACGTGTCGATAAACGTGCGCCAGGGAGAAATCGTGGGACTGCTCGGACCAAACGGTGCGGGCAAGACCACGTCGTTCTACATGACGACAGGACTCATCGTGCCCAACGCCGGGCACATCTACCTCGACGACCGCGAGATTACCGACTATCCAGTGTACAAGCGAGCACGCGCCGGAATAGGCTACCTGCCGCAGGAAGCATGCGTGTTTCGCAAGATGAGCGTGGAGGACAACATCATGTCGGTGCTCGAGATGACCGACCTGCCGCGCAAGAAACAGCTCGAGAAACTCGAAGAACTGATTGACGACTTCGGACTGCACAAGTTTCGCAAGAACCTCGGCGACCAGCTCTCGGGAGGCGAGCGCCGACGCACCGAGATAGCGCGATGCCTGGCAATAAGCCCGAAATTCATCATGCTCGACGAGCCCTTCGCCGGAGTAGACCCCATAGCCGTGGAGGACATACAACACATAGTGTGGCGACTGAAATACCGCAACATAGGCATTCTCATAACCGACCACAACGTGCAGGAAACGCTCACCATTACCGACCGCGCCTACCTGCTGTTCGAGGGCCGCATACTCTTCCAAGGCAAACCCGAAGAACTGGCCGAAAACAAGACCGTGCGCGAGAAATATCTCGGCAGCACCTTCGTGCTGCGCAAGAAAGACTTCCAGCTCATCGACGAGCAGAAACGCGCCCGCGAGCAGGAACGCAACGCCGAATGACAACACCACAGTAAAACCGAGAAAACAACACCGAAGAAATGAAATACCTGTTAGTGTCTGACATACACGGATCGCTGCCCGCCCTCGAGGCCGTGATCGACTTCTACCACAGCCAACACTGCGACATGATGTGCATCCTGGGCGACATTCTTAACTACGGGCCGCGCAACCGCATTCCCGAAGGCATCGACCCCAAGGGCATAGCCGACAGGCTCAACGCCATGGCCGCCGACATAGTGGCCGTGAGAGGCAACTGCGACAGCGAGGTTGACCAGATGCTGCTGCAATTCCCCATTATGGCCGACTATGCACTCATCGTGGACGAAGGCCACCGCCTGTTTCTCACGCACGGACATATATATAATGAGCAAAACATGCCCACAGGCCGCCACGACGCATTCGTATACGGCCACACCCACCTGTGGAAACTCGAGAAAACAACAACCGGGCTGACGTGCAACCTCGGGTCGGTGACATTCCCCAAAGGCGGCAAAGAACCCACCTTCGCCGTCTACGAAAACGGAACACTCACCATACACCGCCTCGACGGCACCCAACTGGCACAGGCCACACTGTAAGCCTGTGCACGCGGCGATTTGCGCCCACGGGCAAGTTGTGCGCCCTGTGGTAAAAAAAGCAAATTTTTTGCATTATAATTGTGTATTTCGCTATTATTGAGTAATTTTGCACCTCCGTAAACCAGAAAAAGAATATCACTAAATAATTTAAAATAAGAGATGAAAATTTCATTCGAGAATCCCGACAAGGTGAACGGTCTTCTGACCATCGTTGTCGAAGAAGACGATTTCAAGGACACCGTCGAGAAAACCCTGAAAGACTACCGCAAGAAAGCCAACATCCCCGGTTTCCGTCCGGGCATGGCTCCCATGGGCCTCATCAAGCGCCAGTTTGGAGCATCGGTACGCTTTGACGCCGTCAACAAATTCGTGGGCGAGCAGATTTACAAATACGTAAACGACAATAAAATACAGATGCTCGGCGAGCCGCTTCCGTCGGAGAAGCAGACCGAATCGGTAGACATCGAGAAGCCGGCACCCTACACCTTCATGTTCGACATAGCCGTAGCCCCCGAGTTCAACGTGGATCTTAACGGCGAGAGCGAGATCGACTACTACAACATCTCGGTTGACGACAAGCTCATCGACGAGCAGGTTGACGCCTTTGCCAACCGCGCCGGCAAATACGGCAAGGTGGAGAACTACGACGCCGCACAGAACGACATGCTCAAGGGCGACCTGCGCGAGCTCGACGCCGAGGGCAACACCAAGGAAGACGGAATAACCGTTGAGGGTGCAGTGCTCATGCCCCAATATATTAAGGTGGACGAGCAGAAGGCCCTGTTTGACGGTGCCAAGACCGGCGACATCATCACCTTCAACCCGCGCAAGGCATATCCCGAAGGCGAAGGCGAGCTCTCGTCGCTGCTCAAGATAAGCCGCGAGGAGGCAAAGGAACTCACAGCCGACTTCAGCTACCAGATTACCGAGATAAGCCGCTTCACAAAAGCCGAGGTAAACCAGGAACTCTTCGACGAGGTGTTCGGCAAGGACGAGGTGAAGAGCGTTGAGGAATTCCGCAGCAAGCTGGCCGAGACCCTCAAGCCGCAGCTCGCCACCAACAGCGACTACAAGTTCATGATCGACGTGCGCGAGTATGCCGAGAAGAAGGCAGGCGAGCTCACATGGCCCGACGCCATACTGAAGCGCGTGATGCTTTTGAACAACAAAGACAAGGGCGAGGAGTTTGTCGAGAAGAACTACGCCGAGAGCATCAAGCAGCTCAAGTGGCACCTCATCAAGCAGCAGCTCGTTGAAGCCAACGGCATAAAGATTGAAGACGACGACGTGCGCGAGGCCGCCAAGGAGACAGCACGCATGCAGTTTGCCCAGTATGGCATGACCAACGTGCCCGAAGAGTATGTTGACAACTACGCAGGCGAGCTTCTCAAGAAGCGCGAGGCCGTTGACCAGTTTGTTGACCGTGCCATCGACATCAAGCTCGCAGCAGCCCTCAAGGGTGCAGTCAAGCTCCACGAGATTGACATCACCTTCGAGGAGTTCAACAAGATGATGAGCAAATAAAACCGAGAAAAAATACTCCTTTTTATAAGGGGCTACCGACTTTTTTTATTATCTTTGTGGTATGGAAAAGTCGATAGCCCCTGTTTTTGTTTACAATCGGCTGCCGCCGCGGGCTTTCACTTGCGCCACACAAGCAGGCGAAAACCTAAAACCATAACACACCGTAACAACCGCGCGTGCCCACACGGCAACACGGCACGCCAGCAAAATAACAACAAGACAAAGAAATGAACGATTTCAGAAAATACGCAACACGCCACCTCGGCATGAACGGTATGGTGCTCGACGACGTGATAAAGTCGCAGGCACAGTATATGAACCCGTATATCCTCGAAGAACGCCAGCTCAACGTCACGCAGATGGACGTGTTCTCGCGCCTTATGATGGACCGCGTGATATTCCTCGGCACCGAAATCGACGACTACACGGCCAACACCATCGAGGCACAGCTGCTCTATCTCGACTCGGTTGACCCCGGAAAGGACATTTCCATCTACCTCAACTCGCCCGGCGGAAGCGTAACCGCAGGCCTCGGCATATACGACACGATGCAGTTTATATCAAGCGAAGTATCGACGACATGCACCGGAATGGCAGCATCGATGGCCGCCGTGCTGCTCGTGGCAGGCACCGAGGGCAAGCGCTTTGCCCTGCCCCATAGCCGTGTGATGATACACCAGCCGCTCGGAGGCGTGCAGGGACAGGCTTCGGACATTGAAATCGAGGCACGCGAGATACAGAAGTTCAAGAAAGAACTCTACACCATTATCTCAGAACACTCGCACACGCCGTTTGACAAGGTGTGGGCCGACAGCGACCGCAACTACTGGATGACGGCCATCGAAGCAAAGGAATACGGCATGATTGACGCCGTGCTCGAGAAGAAAAAGGCCGCCAACGGCAACGCAGAATAACCCGCACCAACCGCGGCAAGGACAAAAGAAAACATTCAGGACAAAAAGACCCAACAACACACAATGCCAAAGAAAGCATGCAGCTTCTGCGGAAGAAGCGAGAAAGACGTAAACCTGCTCATCACAGGCCCCAACGTGTTCATCTGCGACGACTGCGCACGCGAAGCCTACCGCATAGTGACGGCAGCAGGATTCGCCGGCGAAACGGCCGACAAGGAGGCCGTGAACGACATCGACCTCAATGATGTGCCTAAGCCAATGGACATAAAGGCCTATCTCGACGAGTATATCATCGGGCAGGACGAAGCCAAGAAATATCTCTCGGTGGCAGTATACAACCACTACAAACGCCTTCAGCAGCCCAACGACGACGACGGCGTGGAGATAGAGAAAAGCAATATAATAATGGTGGGCAGCACCGGAACGGGCAAGACACTGCTCGCACGCACGATAGCAAAACTGCTCAATGTGCCCTTCACCATAGTCGATGCCACGGTGTTCACCGAGGCCGGATATGTGGGCGAAGACGTGGAGAGCATTCTCTCGCGCCTGCTTCAGGTGGCCGACTACAACGTGGCGGCAGCCGAACGCGGCATAGTGTTCATCGACGAGATAGACAAGATTGCACGCAAGGCCGACAACCCCAGCATAACACGCGACGTGAGCGGCGAGGGAGTGCAGCAGGGATTGCTCAAGCTTCTTGAAGGCACCATGGTGAACGTGCCGCCAAAAGGCGGGCGCAAGCACCCCGACCAGGACTACATACACGTTGACACGCGCAACATACTGTTTATCTGCGGCGGCGCATTCGACGGCATCGAGCGCAAGATAGCACAACGCCTCAACACGCATGTGGTGGGCTACAACTCGGTGCAGAACGTGCGCAAGATTGACAAGGGCGACCTTATGAAATACATTCTGCCGCAAGATTTGAAATCGTTTGGGCTCATCCCCGAAATCATCGGCCGCCTGCCCGTGCTCACATATCTCAACCCGCTCGACCGGAAAGCACTGCGCCGCATCCTCGTGGAGCCCAAGAACTCCATCGTGAAACAGTATCAGAAGCTGTTCGAGATGGACGGCATACGGCTCACCTTCGACGACGACGCGCTCGAATACATCGTTGACAAGGCCGTGGAATACAAGCTCGGCGCACGCGGACTGCGATCCATTGTCGAGGCAATAGTTATGGACGCGATGTTTGAAATACCGTCGAAGAAACAGGACGCATTTGCCGTCACGCTCGACTACGCGCGCAAGCAGCTCGAAAAGTCGAACATGCAGCTGATGCAGACAACCTGACGTGCCGACGGCAAGGCACGCCTCTACACCCCACTGTGGCGGCCGCGAGCAGCCGCCACACACAACATTCTATTGAATTACTATGACAGAGAAAGTTAATCTCAACGAAAGGCTGAAGCACTATTTCGGTTTCGACTCGTTCAAGGGCGAGCAAGAGGCCATCATACGCAACCTCCTCGGCGGACACGACACCTTTGTGCTCATGCCCACCGGCGGCGGAAAGAGCCTGTGCTACCAGCTGCCGTCG
>CAVDJG010000004.1:0-21824 GCA_963609005.1 Acidaminococcaceae bacterium | reverse complement strand
CTTCTCGGCCAGCAACCTGCTCACCTTCACCAACTACTCGGGCATGGACCCCGAAGTAAACCAGTATGGCGACAGCGGAAGCGTGCAGGGCATCGACTGGGGCACCTATCCGTTGAACCGCTCATTCGTGTTCGGACTGAAAGTTGAATTCTAAAAACACCTGAAAACTATGAAATACATCAATATGAAAACGCTCGCGGTGTGCTGCGCGGCGGCTCTCGGCACCGCAAGCTGCTCGCTCGACTACGAGCCAATATCCACCCCCACCGAGCTGACACAGGGCAAACAGACCGACTCCACCACCGCAGTGCTCAAAGACAAGGCCGCAGCCGAGTCGCAGCTCAAGTCGCTCTACGAGCTGCTGCGCAGCCGGCAGGAGCACGCCTACCTCGACTATCTGCTCGTGGGCGACTCGCATTGCGACAACGCCTACGCCGGAACAACCGGCGCCGAGGTGCAGCCCTACGAGAACAACTCAATAGATGCCAGCAACAGCGTGCTCTCGCGCGACTGGACCAACTACCTGGCCGACATCGCAAAGGCCAACGTGCTCATCAACGGCGTCGAGCAGCTCAAGAACAGCGGCAAGCTCACCGAGAGCGAATGCAACACGCTCAGGGCTCAGGGCGAGATTTTCCGCGCCTTCATGATGTTCCGCATGGCAAGGCTCTGGGGCTCGTTCCCCGTCATAACCACGATAGCCAAGACCATCACGTCGGACAACATCGACGAGGTTTATCCCTACTACTACCCGCCGCGCAAGACCGCCGAGGAGTGCTACCAGCAGATTGTGGCCGACCTCACCGACGCCGAGAAATACGCACCCGAGCTCGACCCCTCCGACAAAACCGTCATGAGCCGGGCCGTGGCACAGGCTCTCCTTGCCAAGGTCTACGCCGAAAAGCCGCTGCGCGACTACAACAAGGTGGTGGAATATGCCGACAAGGTGATTGCCACCAACGGCCTCTCGCTCGAGCCCGACTACGCCACGCTGTGGGCATATGACGAGGCTACGCAGCAATGCGTGAAGCGCAACACCACCGAGGGCATACTCGAGGCGCAATACACCAAGGGCAACGGCAACTGGGTGACGTGGATGTACGGCCGACAGCTCGACAACTGGGACTTCTACTTCACATGGGCCAAGTGGATAACTCCCTCGCGCGACATCATAAACGCATTCGACCGTGAAGGCGACAACGTGCGCAAAAACGAGGCCATTGTCTACTACGAATGCACATGGAGCAACTACTACCCGGCCTCGCACTATCCCTTCATGTACAAGATGCGCTCGGCCTACCAGAACCTCTACTGGCTGCGGCTCGCCGACATCATCCTGATAAAGGCCGAAGCCGAGGCTTGTCTGGGCAACCTGAGCGAGAGTGCCAAGCTCGTCAACCAGATACGCCAGCGCGCAAAGCTCGACAATCTCACCTCCGACCGCACCTCGTCGAAGAGCAGCATGCTCGATGCCGTGCTCAACGAACGCCGCCTCGAGCTCGCCTTCGAGGGCGAACGATGGTATGACCTGTGCCGCAACGACAAGCTCGAAAGCACGCTCAACGACATCGACAGCCGCGACACCGGGCGCAGCAAGCTCGTGAAGAAGTTCGATGCCAACTCCTATCTGCTGCCCATTCCGCAGACGGCACTCGACGAGAACAACAACCTGAAGCAGAACCCGGGCTATTGAACCAACGGCGGCGGCACCCACGCGTGACGTGCCGCCGCCCTCGAAAAAACCGAAAAACAAGACTGTATGAAAACAAACAAGATACTGACACTGCTCGCGGGCAGCCTGGCGTTCGCCGTAATGGCGTGCAGCAGCAACCCCTCGGGCGACACTCCCGACCCCACGCCCACGCCCGCCGGAGCGGCGGCGAAGCTCGTCACCACCACGGCCGACGGATCGCTATCGCTGGCCGAAAGCGAGGCTACACTCAACGACGGCACGTCAATGGCTCCGGCTACGATAGAAATCGACCCCGCACAAACGTTCCAGACAATCGACGGGTTCGGCTTCGCCATAACCTACTCCACCTGCTACAACCTCCTGCACATGCCCAAGGCCGACCGCGAAGCACTCCTGCGCCGCACCTACTCAACCACCGAGGGCTACGGCGTGAGCTACGCCCGCATCTCGATAGGGTGCAACGACTTCTCAAGCACCGAATACACGCTCTGCGACAAGAAGGGGCTCGAGAACTTCGCGCTGCAATCCGACGAAACCGACTACGTGATACCCGTGCTCAAGGAGATACTCGCCATCAACCCGAAACTCAAAGTCATAGCCGCACCGTGGACGTGTCCGCGATGGATGAAGGTGAAAGACCTTTCGGGAAAAGCCGCCTACGACTCCTGGACCGACGGACACCTCAACCCCGACATGCGCGAGTTGTATGCACAGTATTTCGTGAAGTTTGTCGAGGCAATGCGCCAGAACGGCATCGGCATCTACGCCGTAAGTCCGCAGAACGAACCGCTCAACAAGGCCAACTGCGCCTCGCTCTACATGCCGTGGCAGGAAGAAGCCCCGTTTGTGAAGTCGCTCGCCGGCGCATTCAAGCGTGCCGGGCTTGACACCAAAATCTATGTGTTCGACCATAACTACAACTACGACAACGTGGCCGACCAGAACGACTACCCAATAAAGGTGTACAACGCCATGGGCAACTCCTTCGAAGGATCCGAACTCGTGGTGGGCGCGGCCTACCACGATTACGGCGGCAGCAACACCGAGCTCGACGACATCCACGCACAGGCCTCCGACAAGGAACTGGTGTTCACCGAGTCGTCGATAGGCACATGGAACGACGGCCGCAATCTCAGGAAACGTCTCGTTGAAGACATGCGCAACATCACCCTCGGCACGGTGAACCGCTACTGCAAGGCAGTGCTCGTGTGGAACCTTATGCTCGACACCAACCGCGGGCCCAACCTCGACGGCGGCTGCCAGACATGCTACGGCGCCATCGACATCAACCCCTCCGGCTACACGGCCATGAGCTACAACTCGCACTACTATGTGATAGCCCACATGGCATGCGCCGCACAAACGGGCGCAGTGCGCATAGGCACGAAGCGCAAACCGGCCGACAGCAGCCTTCTGCACTCCGAATTTGCCAACCCCGACGGCACCTACGCCGCCGTGATTCTCAACACCGCCGCAACCGACCGCACCGTGAACGTGGCCGACGGCACGCACTACTTCACCGTCACCATACCCGCCTCGGGAGTGGTGTCGTGCAAGTGGAAAAAGTAAAACCTACAAAAAAACACCACTATGAAAACATTAGGATATTTATTGACAGCGCTCCTCGCCGTGCCGTTCCTGGCCTCGTGCAGCGAGGAGGAATACAGTGCCTCGGTGCCGGCAGGCAATCCCGTGGCCACCGCACAGGCTCCGGCGCAGGCCGTTGACATGGGCGACACCGTGGCCGTAACCGTCAACTGCCGCGACGATTCGGGCAAGGCTCTCTCCACACTCAAGGGCAAACTGCTCTTCAGCGGCGTCAGCGTGGCCGAAACCACGGTGCGCACCAAGACCGAAGGCGACTACACCGTCAAGCTCGCAGTGCCCTACACGCAGTCGATACCCGACGGCAACGTAGAGCTTCAGCTCACGCTGCAGAACGTAACCACCAAGGCCAGCACCACAACGCTAAGCGTGCCCATACGCCGGCCGCACTTCACCAACCTGCAGTTCATCGATGCCGAGGGCAAGGCCCACGCCATGACCGAAACCGCCGACCACCTGTATGCCACCACGGTGACAACGCGCACCCACTCGTTCAAGGGCCACTTCGCCACGGCCGACGGCCGCTACACCTTCGGCGAGGCCGACGGCGCGTTGACATTCGGCACCACCGCCGACTGCACCTTCACCACGATGCGCACCGGCGAGGTGGCCGTGACAATCAACACGCGCGATTATGTGGCCACGCCCACCGAGGAACTCACCATCACATCGATCGACCTTGCCGACAACGACGCGTCGCGACAGTGGACGGGCGAGCTCGCGCAGAACAGCATGTGCAGCATAACCGCCGACGGCAACGAGCTTGGCGACGACTGGTATTACGACCCCGACTTCTTCACACGGGGCTCCGACGGCACATTCTCATTCAATGCCATCGACGGAAAATACACCGTAAAGGCCGACTTCGGCACCAAGAGCCTGCGCGTGTGGGCAATGGACGGCGACAAACCGGCAACCATAGCAGCCGACGGTTCGGGTGCACTGTGGATAATAGGAAGCGAGGGCATAAACAAACCCACATGGAAAGCCGTGAACCACGGCTGGTGGACCGGCACCGACAACGCGCTCTGCCTGGCACAGGTTTCGCCCAAGGTCTACCAGATAACGCTCACCATTGGTCAGCAACTCGACCCCAGCAACATCAACTTCAAGTTCTTCGGACAGTGCGAATGGGGCATAGAGTTTGCACCGGGCACAAGCTACAGCATCACAACCGAGAGTCCCTACATAATAATAGGCGACGGCACGGGAGGCCATGACAAGGGCAATGTGTATGCAGCCGACGACGTTACGCTGCCCGACGGCAAGACCGTTGTGCTCACGGTTGACCTCACACGCGGCAACGCCAACGGCGTGCTCACGGTTGACATGAAATGAATTTCTTCATAGATTGGGATTTATTGAACAGGGATTGCGCGTCTCGTGAGAGGCGGCAATCCCTTTTTTGGTGTGCGGCAAGTTGGCCGCCTGCGTGGAATAAAAATAAAAATTAACACTTTCGCGCGCCTCCTTATAGTCAAAAATTCCTAATTTCGCGTCAAAACGAGCTGCATATTCTATAAAACCACCAACTGACAGCCCGCCTGCAACCACTATGAAAACATTTGCAAGAACACTTATAGCCCCCATCCTTCTGCTGATCACCGTCGCGGCATGCCGTGGCGGAGGCGACGGCCACGACGGCCAGTATGCCCAACTCGATGCCGAAATAGCGCGATCGCCGCAGTATGTGGCCGCCAAGGAGGCTCGCCTCGCCAATATGCGCCTCGTCGCCGCCAAGGCAAGCGGCAAAGCCCGCGAGCGTGCCCTGTTTGCGCTCTACGGCGAATACAGTTCCTACAAGAGCGACTCGGCCATACATTGCCTCAACGAGTGCGCCGCCCTTGCCGCCGCGCGCGGCGACAAAGCCACCGGACAACGGTGCCGCGCGCTGCTTGCCATGCAGTATTCGGTGATAGGGGCATTTGCCGAAGCCACCACACTGCTCTCTGCCTTGCAGCAGGAACAGTTGTCTGACAGTGCACGGGCTGACTATTATCTGGCCTGCAACCACGTCTACGGCGAGCTGGGCTTTGCCAATACGGGCACCGAGGGGCAGCTCGGAAATCACTACTTCAAACTCGCAGCCCGCTACCGCGACTCGGCTTTCGCCACGATGCCGCCCGACTGCGAAGCCGTGCTGCTCAGGCGTGAAACCATGCTGAGCGCTGCCGACAGCCTCGACGCGGCATTCAAGGTGAACGACCGCCGCCTGGCCAAGTGCCGGCCGGGTTCCCACGAATATGGAGTGGTGGCCTACTACCGCTTCCTGCTCTACCGGCAGAAGGGCGACATGGCCTCCGCACGCCGATGGATTATGCGCTCAGCCCTCTGCGACGTGCGCCAGGCCACCATGGATCAGGCTTCGCTCTGGATTCTGGCCGACATGCTCGTGCGCGACGGCGACACGCGCCGCGCGTGGAGCTACATAAACTTCTCGTGGCAGGCGGCCACCACCTTCGGCACGCGCATACGCTCGTGGCAGATTTCGCCCGTGCTCGCCAGCATCGACCGGGCGCGGCAAACCGAGCTGCACAGTGCCAACGTGCGCCTCGCCGTGGCCGTGGCCGTGGTGGCACTTGTGGCCGTAGTGCTCGTGGCGCTGCTGTTTTATGTTGACAGGCAGAAATCGCTCGTCACACAGGCACGCAACAGTCTGCGCCAGGCCAACGCCAGTTTGGAGCTGCTCAACGGGCAGCTCAACCAGGCCAACGCCCGCCTCAAGGCGGCCAACACCGACCTTAACGAGTCGAACCGCCTCAAAGAAGAATACATTGGGCACTTCCTCGGCGCATGCTCCACCTACATCGACAAGATGGAGAAGATGCGCCTCACGGCCAACCGCATGCTGCGCTCGCGCAAATATCACGAACTGCTCGAAGTGACAAGCGACACCGGAGCGCGCGACAGAGAAATGGAAGAGCTTTATTCAAACTTCGACGACATTTTCCTGCACCTCTTTCCCAACTTCGTGGCCGACCTCAATTCGCTCCTGCGCGACGATTGTCAGATAAAACTGGCCGACCCTTCGCGCCTCACCGCCATAGTGCGCGTGTTTGCACTCATACGCCTCGGCATCGACGACAGTGCCAAGATAGCCGAATTTCTGCACTATGCCCTCAACACGATATACAACTACCGTGCGCGGTTGCGCAACGGCGCACGTGGCGAAAGGGCCGATTTCGAGGCCAGGGTGAAGCGTCTCGGCATGGACTGAGGGCGCCGATCCCGTGAAAAAGAGTGGCGTTTGGGTTTTGTGTGCGGTTTCGCCGGGTGCATGGTTGCAGGCGAAACTGCGGGCTGATGCCGCCGCCCCGCGGTTGGGGTAGGGGCAAAAAAAAAGGATGATACGAATCACTCGCACCAGCCTCTCAAAGAATAATGTTAACGAATGTTGGTTTTTGCCAAAGCCAAGAAGCTGAGGAAGGTCATCAACATGACACTTGCCAACATTGCGATAGTTTCAAAATCTAATAACATAATCTTTACCTTAAAATCTATCAAACTACTAACCTAATGAAAAAACATTGCATTCTCTCGAACACGATGCAAAGGTATAAATTTCTGTATTATCATGCAAGCATCGGAATGACATTTTTGCAGAAAACCTGATAAAATTGATTTAAATCAAAAGCAACGCTTCGTTTTTGCTCACTGTTGCCTTTTTTCCGGTCGAAACAAGCCTTGCGGGCAGCGTGCGGCAGACGCTGCACACGCATGCCGCAACTGCGTGGCGCATGTGCCGCAGCCGCAGCACGCCGCGCTGAAACCTTGTTTATGTGTTAAAATAGGTAAAATAAACGAGGCAATACTTTGCCGTTTTGTGTAAAACATATAAATTTACAACCGAAAATGAATGCGGCATGCAAGACTGTTGCCGCGCCGCCATAGAAACACACACCATGACACGGCCCGGACTGCGGTTCGGCGCCGGTGAACGACACACGGAATTATACTATAAACCTATTAAGAGAGTGATGAAAATGCACAGAAAAACATGACCGGGCTCGTGAAGCCCGTGCGCAGTGCACCGCGCTGAGAGGGTGCACAACACAGAGAAATATCAATATTTTACTAAAAACCTAAAGTATGAAAGACTTTTCGGAAAAACTGAATCAAGGAAGAATCGCAGGGATGGCATGCGCCATAGCCTTGTGCGGCAGTGCGTTGCCTTGTGCGGCAGCCCCTGCCTGGAGCACCGCGCCGACGGCCGACGCCATCGTGCAGCAGGCCAAGAAAACCGTGAAGGGACGCGTGCTCGACGAAGCAGGCGAGCCTCTCGTGGGCGTGAGCGTGAGAGAGAAGGGCACGTCAAACGGCACCGTGACCGACGTCGACGGCAACTTCGCGCTCGCAGTGACGGCCGGCGCTGGCAGTCTGGAAGTGAGCTATGTGGGCTTTGCCACGGCCACCGTGCGCCCGCAAGCACAGATGTCAATAACGCTCAAGCCGCTGAACAGCCAGCTCGACGAGGTGGTTGTTGTGGGCTACGGCACACAAAAGAAGGTGAACCTCACGGGAGCCGTGGCCTCGGTTGACTTCACCAAGGAGGGCTCGCGGCCCGTAACCACCGCCACGGGCGCACTTGCCGGACTCACGGCAGGTCTGCAGGTGATACAAAGCTCGGGACGCCCCAACAGCGAGGGCTTCGGCATACAGATAAGAGGCAACGGCACGCTGAACAACTCGTCGCCCCTCGTGCTCGTCGATGGCATGGAACAGAGCCTCGACGACGTCAATCCCAACGACATAGCCACCATATCGGTGCTCAAGGATGCTGCCTCGTGCGCCATCTACGGCAACCGCGGCGCCAACGGCGTGATACTCGTCACCACGAAGGCGGGCGAGGCCGGCAAGACACGCGTTACCTACTCGGGCAAGTTCTCGTTCAACTCGCCCTCGCGCCTCGTGCGCTTCGTGAGCAACTATGCCGACTACATGGGCTTCATCAACGAGGCTTCGGGCAACGTGGGCGGCAACGACATCTTCTCGGCAGCCACCATACAGAAGTGGCGCGACGCCGAGAACGACCCCAACGGCATGTCGGAAACGGGCTATCCCAACTATGTGGCCTATCCCAACACCGACTGGATGGACGCCATTTACAAGACCAAGATGATGCAGGAACACTCGGTGTCGCTCAACGGCAACGACCGCCGCACCAACTACAACATCTCGCTCACCTATCTCGACAACCCGGGAATAATAGCCAACTCGGGCGTGAAGAAATACTATCTCAACATCAACCTCAAGACCAATGTCACCGACTGGCTGCAGGTGGGGGCACACGCCTGGGGCAACCACACCGACCAGGACCGCAACGACGTGGGCAATCTCACGGCATGGAGCTTCCTGAAGGCCACGCCGGGCATGTATCCCTACTATGACGGCAAGTATGGCGGCCCCGAGGCCACCGAGGAAGACGGTGCCGTGGGCAACCCGCTGCTCAACCTCAACGGCCAGGGCGACTCCTACTACAAGTCAAACCACATCTATGCCACGACGTTTGCACAGGTGAAGTTCCTGCGCGACTTCACGGCCAAGACCACATTCGGCTACGACCTCTACCAGACGAGGCAGAAATACAGCTCCATGGGCCACGACTCCTACAGCTTCAGCCGCGGCAAGTATGTGCAGTTTGCCGGGTCGGTGGCCGACCAGAACGTCTACATGTACAACAACCAGTACTACAACTGGAAGTGGACCAACACGCTGGCATGGGGACACACCTTCGGAAAGGTGCACGACGTGGCCGCACTCGTGGGCTTCGAGGAGGGCAAATACTACGACAGCAACTCCGATGTGCAGAAGAAAGGCATCATCGACCCGAAGATTACCGACCTGAGCACCGTCACCAACATGGTGTATATAAAGGGCACCGACACGCAGAACCGCTTCCGCTCGTGGTTCGGGCGCGTCAACTACGCCTACGCATCGCGCTACCTCTTCGAGGCCAACTTCCGCTACGACGGTTCGTCGAAGTTCGCCCCGGGCAACCGGTGGGGCTTCTTCCCCTCGGTGAGCGCAGGATGGCGCGTGAGCGAAGAGGCGTTTGCCAAGAACTCGTTCCTCGGTGCTTTCCAGAACCTCAAGCTGCGCGCTTCGTGGGGACAGCTGGGCAACAACGCCGTGGGCGACTATGCCTACACCACCAACTACAACCAGCGCTACACCATAATGAACGACGTGAAGGTGGGAGCACTCTACATGGGCACTCTGCCCAACAACGACATCACATGGGAGAAGACCTCGACGCTTAACGTCGGCATCGACTTCTCGACGCTCTCCGACCGCCTCTGGGGTACGGTTGACTACTACGACAAGCTCACGTCGGGCATCCTCTACCGCCCCGACCTCTATCTCACGCTCGGCGAGAAGGATTCGCCCTACGAGAACCTTGCCGAGGTGAGCAACCGCGGACTTGAAATCACGCTCGGATGGCGCGACCGCGTGGGCGACGTGCAGTACAGCGTGACGGGCAACGTTACCTTCAACCGCAACCGTGTGACCAAATACAAGGGCACGCTCGAGCGCGGATGGACAACCGACGCCAACGGCAACCGCGTGTACAAGAGCAACATCGGCGAGGTTTCCACGGGCGGCGACAACCGAATACTCGAAGGACACCAGATCAACGAGTTCTACATGTATCACACATACAGCGGCAACGGCACCTATTTCAACGCCGACGGAACGGTGAACATCAAGGGAGGTCCCAAGGACGGAATGATACGCACCGAGAACGACATGAAGTGGCTGAAGGCCATGATTGACGCCGGCTACACCTTCCTGCCCAACCGCAACGTGGCAAAGAACGGCATATGGTATGGCGACTACATCTTCGACGACCGCAACGGCGACGGTGTCTACGGCGACAGCAACGACCAGGACTTCTACGGAGTGTCGCGCGACCCGAAGGTGAACTTCGGCATTCAGGCCTCGGTGCAGTGGAAAGGACTCGACTTCTCGATGAACTGGGCCGGCGCGGCAGGCTTCAAGACCTACTGGCGGGAGATAGGCCAGAACGCGTGCGCAGCCGTCTACGGACTGCAGCTGCCCAAGGAGCAGGCCTACAACCACTACTTCTACGACCCGGAGAACCCCTCCGACCCGCGCACCAACACCTCATCCAGCAACCCGCGCCTCACACTCAACAACCCGAGCCAGAGCGACAACCTGCACAGCAACCTCTATCTGTATGACTGCAAGTTCATAAAGCTGCGCAACCTCACGCTCGGCTACACGCTGCCCGCATCGGTGTCGAGCAAGATCTACGCCCAGAACATACGCTTCTATGTGTCGGGCGAGAACCTGCTCACCATAACACCGTTCAAGGGAATGGACCCCGAAATGCGCGCCGGACAAGGCTATGCCACCATGCGCCAGCTCGCATTCGGAGTAAACGTAAGCTTCTAACCATCAATGACTAAATTTATGAAAAACAAAATATACAGAAAGTTGTGGGGCATGGCCGTCGTTGCCGGCGGGCTGATGCTCACGGGATGCAGCGCCGACTTCCTCGACACGACACCCACCGACCAGGTGAGCTCATCGACAGTATGGACTTCAAAGAACCTCGCCGAGCGCGTGGTGAACGGCATATACGAACACATGACCTACGAATACCGAACCAACCCGTGGATAACACTATATGATGCCTACACGGAGATAATGGACGAGGACGTGAACTGGGTTAACGGCAACGGACCGATAGTTATGGGTTCGTCTACGGCGAGCAGCGGATGCTACTCCGACAAGTGGAAGAGCCTCTACGAGGTGGTTTACCGCTGCAACGACGTTATCGACCACATAGGCCAGGTGCCCGACATGACCGACGCCGAAAAAGACAAGGCCGTGGCCGAAGCCAAGTTCTGCCGCGCATGGCACTACTACCGGCTCAACTGCCTGTTCAGGGGAGTGCCCATATATACAGAGGTGTATGACAACACCACATGCACCAAGGCACGCAGCTCGGCCGAGGATGTGTGGAAACAGGTGATAGCCGACTGCACCGACGCAATAGCCTCCGACAACCTGCCGGCAAAGAATGCCACGGGCGACTCCAACTGGGGACGTGTGACCAAGGGGTGCGCCTACATGCTGCGCGGACAGGCTTACATGTGGTTGAAAGACTATGCGTCGGCCGAGAAAGACTTCCGCCATCTCACCACAATGGGCTACCGGCTCTTCGACGACTACGCATCGATGTTCACCGTCGAGAACGAGAAGAACGACGAGTATATCCTCTCCTACCAGTATACCGAGGACGACGGCTGCGGCAACTTCCTAAGCTGGACATTCGGCAACCGCTGCTCAAAGGGCTATTCGTGGAATAACTACATTCCCAACCCCTATTTCGTCGACTCCTACGAGTGCAAGGACGGCAGCAAGTTCAACATCGACAACGTGCTGCCCGGCTACTCAAAGATGACTCCCGAGCAGCGCGCCGTGTTCTATCTGCGCGACAACATGACCGAGGCCGAGAAGAAATCGATGGCCGACAAGGGCGCCGACATGACGAAATATCTGCCCGAAGGCAACGAGGCACGCCTCGCCAAGGTGTATGACAACCGCGACCCGCGCATGAAGGCCAACTTCATCACGCCTTACTCCACCTATCTCGGCGGATGCACGGGCGTTGACATCACCTACACGCTGCGATGGCCTTACCGCGGAAGCGACGCTGCCGAACCCTACGACCTGCGCACCGACACCAACGACAAGTTCTACTATCTGTGGCGCAAGTTCGTCTGGACAGGATCGGCCTTGAAGAGTCAGGACTACTCGCCGATTGACATTCCCGTAATGCGATATGCCGAAGCACTACTGAGCCTTGCCGAGGCACTCTGCGAGCAGGGCAAGTGGCAGGAGGCAGTGCCCTATGTCAACCAGGTGCGCAAGCGCGCCGGAGTGGGGCTTCTGTGCACCGACGGCAGCAATCCGGCCACCAACGTGGCCTCGCAGACCGACATGCGCGATCGCATTCGCGACGAGTATGGATGGGAACTTGCCGGAGAAAACACCATGTACTTCAAGGAACTGCGATGGGACACATGGAAACACAAGAAGTTTGAGTGCGGCAACGGCATGACCGAGATATGGGGAACGAAACGCTACACCAACACCTACCAGGGCGATTACAGCAAGCTCTGGCCGATACCGCAGACCGAGTGCGAGCGCAACCCCAACCTCAAGCAAAACCCCGGATGGTATTGATTTGACAGAAAATGCCGCGGCCCCGCGCCGCAAATGCACGGCATCCTGCCCCGCGAGGGCGGGATGCCGTTTGCATGTGCAGCCATGTCGTCGCCCCGTGGCCTTGCCTCTGCCCCGAATATTGATGCCGCCGCGCGGGCGGGCAATAGGCCGCCGTAATGCCGCCGAGTGTGCCCGAAGCTGAAATAATGGTTAAAATGGGTGGGAATTTTGCCTAAATGAAAGAATAAATTGCTATTTTTGCCGAATTAAAATATAGTTAGAGAAGAAAAAAATGAAGAATCTTAAGATTGTATTGGCATTGGCATTCGTGTGCCTCTGCCCGGTTGCCGCCAGTGCGCAGAGCATCGGCGACATTCTTTCAGGAGTGGCCAAGGCCGTAATCGGCGACAAGACGACAACAGAAAACTCCATTGTCGGCACATGGACCTATTCGGGTCCGGCGTGCGAGTTTGAGAGCAGCAATTTCCTTTCGAAGGCCGGCGGCAACGCCATCTCGTCGAAAATAGAGAAGAAAATATCGCCCACGCTGAAGAAACTCGGAGTGTCGGGCGTCACCTACACCTTCGACAAGGACGGCAACTACACGTCGAAAATCAAGTCGCGCGAGACAAAAGGCACCTATAAATTCGACAGCAGCGCCAAGACAATAACCTTCACCACATCGCTGGGAACAACTTACACGGCCTACGTAACCACCACCGGCAGCACGATGAGCCTCCTCTTCAACGCCGACAAACTCATGACCGGTCTTAAAGCCATAACGAGCGTCACCTCGGGGCTCAGCTCCACGGCTTCGGTGCTCGGCTCCATTGCCGGAAGCTACGACGGCATGCGCCTCGGCTTCAAGCTGAAGAAATGACACGGCTGCGGCCCGCAGCCGCATGAAAGATACACCGTCCGGGGGGACAGGAAACCGCGTCGCGGCCTCCTGATCCCCCTTTTTGCCAACCGCGCGGCATGCCGCGCAACACAACAACATGACACAATCCTTTGCAGCACTGCACCGCCGCTACCTGCGCTACCTCAAACTGGAACGCAACTACTCGCCCAACACCATCGAGGCTTACGGCCGCGACACGGCCATGCTCGGCACCTACTTGAGCAGCGAGGGCCTCGCGCCCGACGAGGTGAGGCTGTGTCATCTTGAGAATTTCGCCGCCTCGATACACGAACTGGGCGTGGGGGCAAGCACACAGGCAAGGATTCTGTGCGGAGTGCGATCGTTTTTCCGCTTCCTCGTGCTCGACGGGACGCTCGACGACGACCCCGCCGAACTGCTCGAAGCCCCCGTCACGGGCGAACACCTGCCCGAAGTGCTCTCCACCGAGGAGGTGGACATGATGGAAAATGCCATCGACCTGTCGAAATGGGAGGGACAGCGCAACCGCGCCATAGTAGAGACGCTCTTCTCGTGCGGCCTGCGCGTGTCTGAACTCGTGGTGCTCAAGTTTGCCGACGTGTTTGCCGAGGAACGCTATCTGCGCATATTCGGCAAGGGCGGAAAGGAGCGTCTCGTGCCAATATCCGACAGGGCGCTGCACGAAATACAGCTTTGGCTCTACGACCGCAACCTCATGCGCGTGAAACCCGGCGAACAGGAGTATGTTTTTCTCAACCGGCGCGGCGCGCACCTCACGCGCACCATGGTGCTGATAATGGTGAAAAAGCTTGCCGCCGAAGCCGGAATTAAGAAGACAGTGTCGCCCCACACGCTGCGACACTCGTTTGCCACGGCGCTGCTGCAAGGCGGGGCCGACCTGCGGGCAATACAGGAAATGCTCGGCCACGAGGACATATCCACCACGCAGATTTACACCCACATCGACTCGTCGCAGCTGCGCCAGGAGATACTCATGCACCACCCGCGCAACAGGGTGGCCCAAGGCGGCGAATGAAAAAACTTACATAATGATGCACAAAATTGTGGAAAAAGATTAAAACTGCGCAACTTTTGTGCTTATTGACGCGTTGTTGCGAAATAAAGATGTAAATTTGCAAGGATAAATGTAAAATATGTGAGTTACAACGGAATCTATATTATTTTTTCAAACAGGCAATTTATGAAATTAAGAAAACTGATGTTGGCGGTCTTCGCGCTCCTCGCCGGACTCGCCCAGGCACAGATGATGCCTTCAATCCCGGTTGACCCCGACGTGAGGATAGGCAAGCTTGACAACGGACTGACGTATTACATACGCCACAACAACTGGCCGGAGCACCGTGCCGACTTCTACATCGCGCAGAAAGTGGGCTCCATACAGGAGGAGGAGAGCCAGCGCGGACTGGCCCATTTCCTTGAGCACATGTGCTTCAACGGCACCGACAATTTCCCGGGCAACGCCGTGATACGCTACTGCGAGAGCATCGGCGTGCAGTTCGGACGCGACCTCAACGCCTACACCTCAATCGACCAGACGGTGTACAACATATCAAATGTGCCCACAACACGCCAGAGCGCGCTCGACAGCTGCCTGCTCATACTGCACGACTGGGCCGACGGGCTCACGCTCGACCCCAAGGAAATCGACCAGGAACGCGGCGTTATACACGAGGAGTGGCGCCTGCGCACAAGCGCATCGAGCCGCATGTTCGAGCGCAACCTGCCCAGTCTCTACCCCGGATCGAAATACGGCGTGCGCTACCCGATAGGTCTCATGTCGGTAATCGACAACTTCAAGTATAAGGAACTGCGCGACTATTACGAGAAATGGTATCACCCCACAAACCAGGGCATAATCGTGGTGGGCGACGTTGACGTTGACCATGTGGAGGCACAGATAAAGAAACTCTTCGGAGGCATAACCAACCCGAAGAACGCCGCACCCATTGTCGACGAGCAGGTGCCCGACAATGCCGAGCCGATTGTGATAATCGACAAGGACAAGGAGCAGCAGAGAAACATCATCGAGCTTATGTTCAAGCACGAGACATTCCCCGACTCGCTCAAGGACAACATCTCCTACCTCATCTACGAATACGCCTCCGACGCGGCAATGACCATGCTCAACAACCGCCTCACCGAAACTGCGCTCAACGCCGACTGCCCCTTCGTGGGAGCAAGCGCCGAGGACGGTCAGTTCATCTTCGCCAAGACAAAGGACGCCTTCAACCTCACGGTGGTGCCCAAGGAACTGAATCTTGCGGCAGCAGCCCTCAAGGCAGCCTACATCGAGGCACGCCGTGCAGCAGAGTTCGGCTTCACTGCCACCGAATACTCGCGCTTCACCGAGAACTACCTCAGCCAGCTCGAGAAGCAGTACAGCAACAAGGACAAGCGCACCAATGCCGCGCTCTACGAGCCGCTCAAGGACAATTTCCTTGACAACGAGCCGATGCCGTCGATCGACTACACCTACGAAACAATGAAGCAGCTCGTGCCGGTGCTCCCCGTAGACATGGTCAACGAGCTTATGAAGGAGCTTGTGCCTGCCAACGACAGCAACATGGTGGTGCTGAGCTTCAACAACGAGAAGGAAGGCAACGTGTATCCCACACGCGAAGGACTGCTCCAGGCCATCAGCGAGGCACGCGCCGAGCAGATAACCGCCTATGTTGACAACGTGAAGAACGAACCGCTCATAGCCAAGAAGCCCAAGGCCGGCAAGATAAAGAGCGAGACAAAGGACGCCAAACTCGGCTACACCACGCTGAAACTCTCCAACGGCGCTACCGTGATACTGAAGAAAACCGACTACAAGAAAGACCAGGTGCTCCTCAACGGATGGGGCGTGGGCGGAACAACACTCTACGGAAAGGCCGACTACGACAACCTGAGCGTGTTCAACGACGTGATTGGAATGAGCGGACTCGGCGCTTTCTCGTCGACCGAACTGCAGAAGGCTCTCGCCGGAAAGATAGCCAATGCCGACCTGCGCCTCGACGGGCAGCTCACCACTTCGGCATCGGGCAACTCCACACCAAAGGATGTCGAGACCATGCTCCAGATGATCTACCTCTACTTCACCGACATCTGCAAAGACCAGAAGGCATACGACAACCTCATGTCGCAGTATGAAGTGGCACTCAAAAACCGCGCCATCTCGCCCGACGCAGCTCTGCAAGACTCGCTCAACGCCACAATGTATTCGCACAACCCGCGCGTGAACCCGATGACCGTAGAGCGTCTCAAGAACGTAAACTACGACCGCATTCTGCAGATTGCCAAGGAGCGCACGGCCAATGCAGCCGCATGGACATTCGAAATCGTGGGCAACTTCGACGAGGACAGCATCCGCCCGCTCGTGTGCCAGTATATCGGCGCACTGCCCGCCAAGGGCAAGATTGCCAAGAGCAAGCGCGAGATACACCTCGTGAAAGGCGAGGTGGAGAACGTGTTCAAGCGCAAGCAGGAAACTCCCAAGTCAACCGCCTACATGTATTGGCACAACGAAACAATGCCCTACACGCTGAAAAACGACATCCTCGCCGACGTGGCCGGACAGGTGCTCTCTATGGAATATCTCGCCAAGATACGCGAAGAGGCCAGCGCAGCCTACTCGGTTGGAGCACAGGGATCGGGTTCGCTGGGCGAACAATACCACAACTTCGGCATCTTCGCCTACTGCCCCATGAAGCCCGAGAAGAAGGAAATCGCCATAAAGATAATGAACGACGAGGTGAAGAACCTCGAAACCAAGTGCGATGCCGAGAAACTTCAGAAGGTGAAGGAGTATATGCTCAAGCAGCTTGGCGATGCCGAGAAGACCAACGGCTTCTGGCTCGGAGTGATTTCCGACTACTACCGCTTCGGACACGACGGCTACACCGACTACAAGAAAACCGTTGAGGGACTCACCACACAGGATGTGTGCAACTTCATGAAGGAATTCAACAAGGCCGGCAACCACGTCACCGTGATGATGCTGCCCGAAGAATAATGCACACGCGGGCTGCCCACGCCACGGCATGACAACGTGACGGGCACGCTCACACATAAAACCTCTAAAAAAAGAAGCCTTGCTTGCAACCGCGAGCAAGGCTTCTTTGCGTCGTAAACAAGGCTTCTTTATGGTGCAAACAAGGCTTCTTTGCATTGCAAACAAGGCTTCTTCGGGCTTCGGCCTTCTGCGCGTGGGGCGAAACCCCGGCCAATTCCCGGAAAAAGCGACGCCGCTTGCGCGTTTGTTTGCGAAAATTACTGCAAAAAAGCGTAACTTTGCCGGCAATTAAACAACACGGCGCGCCTGCGCCACACACCATGACATATCAGGAACTTTGGCACAGCATAGTGCCGCTATACGACCCCTCCGAGGCACAGGCCATAGTGCGCCTTGTGCTCGACGACGCTTTCGGTCTGTCACTGGCCGACATCCTCTGCGGCGGCGTGGAAGCTATTCCGGCCGACAGTCTTGAACGTCTCGGCGCGATGATGCGCCGCCTTGCCGATGCCGAACCGGTGCAGTATGTGCTCGGCCACGCCGGTTTCTGCGGCCGCGACTTCGCGGTTGGCCCCGGAGTGCTCATTCCGCGGCCCGAAACCGAATGGATTGTGGAGCGCACTGCCGCACTCTTGCACGGCCGTGGAGGCGGCGCGCCGCGTGTGCTCGACATAGGCACGGGCAGCGGATGCATAGCCGTGAGCATAGCACTCAATGTGTGCGGTGCCGAGGTGGAGGCGTGGGACATATCGCCCGATGCGCTCGCCACGGCGCGTGGCAACGCCCTTAGGCTCGGGGCCGGGGTGGAGTTCAGCCAGAAAGATGCCCTCTGTCCGCCCCACGACTGCGGGCAATGGGATGTGATAGTGAGCAATCCGCCCTATGTGTGCAACTGCGAGCGCGCCGGCATGTCGGCCAATGTGCTGCGGCACGAGCCCCACACGGCACTCTTCGTGCCCGATGCCGACCCGCTGCTGTTCTACCGCAGCATAGCAACCTACGCCCGCACCGCCCTTGCCGACGGCGGCACGCTGCTCTTTGAGTGCAACACCCGCTTCGCGGCCGACACCGCGCAGATGCTCACTGGCATGGGCTTTGCCCGGGTGAGCGTGGCCGACGACTGCTTCATGAAGCCGCGCTTTGTTGAGGCCGTGAAGCCACATGGCGCGACATTGCGCCCACTGGAAAAGACAAAATAAGCTGAATGACGATGTTTTCAAGCAACAAGAAAGAAATAAGCGAGCAGGAAGCCCTGTCGAAACTGTCGGCCCTGTGCTCGCGGTCGGAGCATTCTTCGGGCGAAATGCGCGAGAAGATGCGCCGATGGCAACTGCCGCCTGATGCCGCCGAGCGCGTGTTGGAAAGGCTTGTGGCCGATCGTTATGTAGACGATAGCCGCTACTGCCGCCTGTTTGTGCGCGACAAACTGCGCTTCGACCGTTGGGGGCGGCGCAAGATTGAGCAGGCTCTCTACCGCAAGGGCGTTGATACTGATGTTATAAATGCCGCCATAGCGGCCGTGACCGACGAGGAATGGCTTGACGCCCTGCGCCCGCTGGTTGCCGCCAAGCGCCGCACCCTGAAAGCGGCCGACCCGTATGAGGCGTCGGCCAAGATCATGCGCTTTGCCATAGGACGCGGGTTCGACATGCGGCTTGTGCGGCAGTGCGTTGCCGATGCCGACGACTTTGGCGGCGACGATTTCTGATACAGTCCGGCGTGCGGTGCAGAACGTGCCGTGTCAGCCGCGCTTGCGGCGCAGCACGAAGTCGAGACATTCGTCGAGAATCTTCACCCTCGCCACGCGCATTACAATATAATAAAGTGCGGCGGCCGCAACCACGCGTGCCGCGAGCAGCAGCCACAGGTTGGATATGGCCGAGGTTGCAAAGAATGTTGCCGCCATAACCCCGGCGGCGGCAAGCGCGAAGGGCAGCACGTCGGCCGCAAACATGCGGTAGCCGTAGCCCGTGAGCCGCCTCACGAAGAATAGCCACACCATCAGCCACGCCACGTTGAGCACCACATAGGCCGCCACCATGGTGCGTATTCCCCACGGCCATATCGCGGCCATCATGGCAATCTGCGCCACGCCGAGCGAGAAGGTGCACCAGAAGAACGTGCCCGAGCGGCCTTTGCTTATCACCATGTTTGAGAAAAGGGTGCATATCGGGGCCACCGCACCGCTTATGCAGAGCATCTGTATGAGCCGCGCGCTCTCCAACCATTTGGCGGTGAGCGTGACGACGATGAATTCCCGCGCCACAAGACCGAACCCCAAGAGCAGCGGAAACGTGATGAATGCCGTGAAGCGCATCATCTTGCGGAACACGCGCAGCTGTCGCTCGGCGTCGGAGTCAAGTCCCACGAGCACGGGCTGCGCCACTTGGGCCACCATGCTCTGCACGAGCGAGAAGCATTTGTTGTTCCATTGGTAGGCTTGGTTGTAGTTGCCGGTGTCGCGCGGCGAGAAGTAGTGGCCCAGCAGAATGTTGAGCACGTTGTTGTTGACGTGTGTCATGATGGTGGTGGCGAGTATCTTGCACGAGAATCGGAACATTCTGCGCACCGGGGCAAACGTGATGCCCCTCACACTTGGCCTCCACGGCGAGTAATGCCATTGCAGTGCGGTGTTCACCGACACATATACGAGCCCCTGTGTGGCCAGCGACCAATAGGCCATGCCGCCGAAAGCCATGCCCACACCCACCGCACTCGACAACACTGCGGCCACGGCAGCCGCCTTGGCCTGCTGCTTTGCCCTCAGATTCTTGAACAGCCAGGCCGACTGTGCAGTGCCGAGCGAGGCCACGACAATGCTCAGGAAGGCGTAGCGGCAAAGTGGCACCACGCTTTCGGTGTGGTAGTAGCGGCCTATGAGCGGCGCCGAGAAAAAGAGAATGAGATAGAGCGACACGCCCATGATGATGTTGAACCAGAACACCGAGTTGTAGTCCTCGTCGCGGGGCTCGCGCAAATTGGTGAGCGCCGTGCGGAAACCGCTGTCCTGCAAGGCCGTGGCCACGAGCGAGAAAATGCTTATCATGGCCATCATGCCGTAGTCTTGAGGCGAAAGCAGACGCCCCAGCACTATGCCGAAAGCTATGCCCACAAGCTGCTGCATGCCGCTGTTGAGCCCGCCCCACATGAGGCCCTTGGCCGTTTTTTCCTTCAGTGTCTCCATTTGCAAACGTGTCTTGACGGCTGCAAAAGTAGCTATTTTAATCCATAATATGCCGAAGTGACAATTAAAATAATTACCTTTGCATAAGTTAGGCTTCGCCTCAGCAACTCTGAGCAAGCTCAGTTGCCTTCGGCTTGCACTACCTTTGCATAAGTTAGGCTTCGCCTCAGCAACTCTGAGCAAGCTCAGTTGCCTTCGGCTTGCACTACCTTTGCATAAGTTAGGCTTCGCCTCAGCAACTCTGAGCAAGCTCAGTTGCCTTCGGCTTGCACTAACTTTGCATAAGTTAGGCTTCGCCTCGGCGGCACTGGGCAGTGCAGCCTGCGGCACACAACAGCGAATACAACATAAAGCAATGAATATAGAACAGCAGATAACCGCTGCGGCTGCCAAGGTGGTGGCCGGGCTCTACGGGCAGGAAGTGCCTGCCAAGATGGTACAGTTGCAGAAAACGAAGCGCGAGTTTGAGGGAAACCTCACCCTCGTGGTGTTCCCCTTCCTCAAGATGTCGCGCAAGAAACCCGAGGACACCGCCCGCGAAATAGGCGAGAAGCTCGTGGCCGAGTGCCCGGCAGTGGCCTCCTACAACGTGGTGAAGGGTTTCCTCAACCTCGTGGTGGCACGCGAGGCGTGGATAGGGCTGCTCAACGACATCGACGCCGACCCGAAATACGGCGAGAAACCCGTCACCGCAGCATCGCCGCTCGTGATGATTGAATACTCGTCGCCCAACACCAACAAGCCGCTCCACCTCGGACACGTGCGCAACAACCTGCTGGGTTGGTCGCTGGCACAGATTATGGAGGCCAACGGCAACCGCGTGGTGAAGACCAACATCGTGAACGACCGCGGCATACACATCTGCAAGTCGATGCTCGCATGGCTCAAATGGGGCAACGGCGAAACTCCCGAGACAAGCGGAAAGAAGGGCGACCACCTCATTGGCGACTACTATGTGGCCTTCGACAAGCACTACCGCGAGGAGGTGGCACAGCTTAAAGCACAGTACACGGCAGAGGGAATGGACGACGAGGAGGCCGAGAAGAAGGCCAAGGAAGAGTCGCCCCTCATAAAGGAAGCGCACGAAATGCTCGTGAAATGGGAGCAGGGCGACGCCGAGGTGCGCGCTCTGTGGAAGAAGATGAACGACTGGGTGTATGCCGGATTCGACGAGACCTACCGCGCGCTCGGCGTTGGTTTCGACAAGATATACTACGAGTCGAACACCTACCTCGTGGGCAAGAAG
>CAVDJG010000003.1:9720-24363 GCA_963609005.1 Acidaminococcaceae bacterium | reverse complement strand
AACCAGAACCTGTGCGCCACCCGCGAGGCCCGCATGTACACCCAGCCGATGCTCGAGATATATGCCGACGACGTGAAATGCTCGCACGGATCAACCGTGGGGCAGCTCAGCGATGCCGCCCTGTTCTATATGCGTCAGCGCGGAATAAGCGAACGCGAGGCGAAGCTGCTGCTTGAACTGGCGTTCATAGGCGAGGTTGTTGACGGCATAAAGCTGGCTCCCCTGCGCGACCGTCTGCACTATCTCGTGGAGAAACGTTTCCGCGGTGAGCTGAGCAAGTGTGCCGGATGCAAGATGTGCAAGTGAAAAAGTGGAAGAAATGTATGATGTAATGAAGGTGCGCGAGGATTTCCCCATACTCTCGCGCAAGGTCTACGACAGGCCGCTGGTTTATCTCGACAACGCCGCAACAACGCAGAAACCGCTCTGCGTGCTCGATGCCATGCGCGACGAATACCTCAACGCCAACGCCAATGTGCACCGTGGTGTGCACTATCTCTCGCAGCGCGCCACCGACTTGCATGAGGCCGCCCGAGAGCGGGTGCGCTCGTTTGTCAACGCAGAGAAAGCATGCGAGATAATCTTTACGCGCGGAACGACAGAGAGCATAAACCTCGTGGCCGCCTCGTTCTGTGAGGCGTTCATGGAGGAAGGCGACGAGATTATAGTCTCGGCAATGGAACATCACAGCAACATCGTGCCTTGGCAGCTTCAGGCCGCCAAGCGCGGGATAGCCATAAAGGTAATCCCCGTGGCCGACGACGGCACTTTGTGCATGGACGAATACGAGCGTCTGTTCACCAGCCGCACCAAGATTGTGAGCGTGGCACACGTGAGCAACACCCTGGGCACGGTGAATCCCGTGAAGGAAATCACGCGCATTGCCCACGAACATGGTGCCGCCGTGCTCATAGACGGTGCACAGTCGGCCCCGCATTTCGCCGTTGACGTGCGCGACATAGGGTGCGATTTCTATGCTTTCAGCGGCCACAAGATGTACGGGCCCACCGGCGTTGGAGTGCTTTACGGCCGTGAAGACTGGCTCGACCGCATGCCTCCTTACCAGGGAGGGGGTGAGATGATAGAGAGCGTGAGCTTCGAGAAGACCGTGTTTGAGAAGCTTCCGTTCAAGTTTGAGGCCGGAACTCCCGACTATGTGGCCACCAACGGCCTTGCAAAGGCCATTGACTACATGGAGACACTGGGCCTCGACAACATAGCGCGGCACGAGCGCGAGCTTACCGACTACTGCATGCAGCAACTGGCCGAAGTGCCCGGCATGCGCCTCTTCGGCACTGCTCGCGGCAAGGATGCAGTGGTGTCGTTTCTCGTGGGCGACATACATCACCTCGACATGGGCACTCTTCTCGACCGCCTGGGCATAGCCGTGCGCACCGGACACCACTGCGCCCAGCCCGTAATGGAGCGCATGGGCGTGCAGGGTATGGTGCGCGCATCGTTTGCCCTGTACAACACCAAGGACGAAGTCGATGCCCTCGTGGCCGGAGTGAAGCGCGTGAGCAGCATGTTCTGACGCTTCACGGCAACGCCGACACTACTTTTGCGGCCGCCGCGGCACGCAAATTTGCACGACAAAGACATAGTATAAAAAACGACGCCGGTACACTTTTCAGTGGCCGGCGTCGTTTGTTTCATGGCATGGCGGCGTGTGGCGGCATTGCGGCCACGGCCGGTATATATCGTATTCAGTTTTTGTCGGCAAGTGCAAGACGGCATTTCGCAATTGCGGCTATGGCCCACACGACGAGCAGGAAATGCGTGAGCAGCGAGCATCCGCAGGCAAAAGCGGCTGCCGCGAAGGCCACCTGTGCATGCAGCAGATGCAGGGTAAGGCCCATGCTGATGTCTCGCCGGAGTATGGATGAATAGTATTTGCGCAGCCATTCAGCCGGAGCTATCAGCGTTTTGGCGGCATTGGCAATGCGTTGCGACGCCAATGAGGGGCGTTGCGGTTGTAGGGTGATGTGTTTTTCCATATCGTTGCGTGTTTGGTGTTGTGTTTCTTGTTACGCCTGCAAATTTAGTTTCACGGTTGGAAGCAACTTTTCCATTTGAAAATTTGTTTGTTAACAAAATATTAATGTTAACATTTGTTAGCAGATTTACGGCCTTTTGCGCGGAATTTGTAATTTTATATGCAACCGCAACAAATGTCACCTAAAGATGAAGAACACCAAGAACCATTTGCTGCCACATTATTATAAAGACCTTGTTGAGGCCGGATGCGACGAGGCCGGGCGCGGGTGTCTTGCCGGAAGCGTGTATGCTGCCGCCGTGATACTGCCGCCCGACTACGACAACCCGCTGCTCAACGACTCGAAGAAACTCTCCGAACGGCTGCGCTATGATCTTCGCGATGCCATAATGGCCGATGCCGTGGCGTGGGCCGTGGGCGTGGTCACGCCCGAAGAGATTGACCGGATAAACATTCTGAAGGCGAGTTTCCAGGCCATGCACCGCGCCCTCGACCAGCTGAAGGTGCGTCCCGAGGCCATAATCGTCGACGGAAACCGTTTCGTGCCCTACGGCGACACGCCCTACACCACCGTGGTAAAGGGCGACGGCAAGTATCAGGCCATTGCTGCGGCGAGCATCCTTGCCAAGACATTCCGCGACGACTACATGAACGCGATAGCCCGCGAATATCCCTACTACGGGTGGGAAAGCAACAAGGGCTATCCCACGCAGGCCCACCGCGAGGGCATACGGCTGCACGGGGTGTCGCCCTACCACCGCCGGTCTTACAACCTTTTGGGCGACGGACAGCTGCAGCTCGACTTCGCGTAATCGGCAATTCCAGTTGCGGCATGTGCCGAACAACCTCAAAACACCTACTGCCTATGCGAATGGACAAGTATGGCCGCGAGCTCGACCTTATCGTTATGCTCACCGACGGCGGCAACTACACGGCGCAGCAGATTGCCGACAGGCTCGGCATAACGCGCCGCAACCTGTATTATTATTTCGACTATCTGCGCGAGTGCGGCTTCTCGCTCATAAAGAGCGGACTGTGTTACCGCCTCGACCGATCGTCGCCGTTTTTCAGAAAACTGCACGAGAACATCGCGTTGAGCGAGGATGAGGCTGCCTACATCTGCCGCATGCTCGACACCACCGGCCAGAACGGGGCCACGGCACGTGCCGTGCGCACCAAGCTCGCGCGCTCGTTCAACCTCGCCGACACGTCCGACCCCGAGCTGCTGCGCCGTGTCAGCGCCAGCATGGCCACGCTAAAAGACGCCATGGCGCGCCGCCTCATGGTGGTGCTGCACAACTATTCGTCGCCGCACAGCCACAGTGTGGCCGACCGGATAGTAGAGCCTTTCCTCCTGATGAACGACGGCCGCGAGGTGCGCTGCCACGAGATACGGTCGCACGAGAACAAGACTTTCAAGCTCTCGCGCATGGAAAGCGTCGAGATAATCGACGTGCCGTGGATAGGCGAGGCCGAGCACCGGCCCGTTTACAACGATGTGTTCATGTTCAGCGGCGAGCAGCGCCACCGCGTGGAGCTTGTGCTCGGGCAGCTGTCGCACAACCTCATGCTCGAGGAATATCCCATGTCGGAGTCGTGTCTTGCCCCCGAAGGCCCGTCGCGGTGGCGGTTCTCGGCCGACGTGGCGTCGTTTCTCGGCGTGGGACGGTTTGTCATGGGGCTTTACGACGACATCGAAATCGTTGGCGGCGATGAATTCCTTGCCTACATAGCCGCCAAGGTGGCGGGCATGAAAGCACGCTGACGGCATAAATGCAAAGCGGCGGCACACTCCTTGCAGAGCGTGCCGCCGCCGTTGTTTCGGGCGTGCCGCCTCGGGGGCGGCACGTTGCCGTTTTAGGGTATGTGTGTTATTTCACCACAGTCTTTCTCACTTTTCCGTTGGCATCCTTCACGATGTTGATGCCGCGCACTGCGTGGTTGATGCGCACGCCGTCCAGTGTGTAGCGTGTGGCGGTGCCCTTCACTGCGTTGTCGGTGATGTTCTTCACGCCATCGGTGATGCCGGTCACGTCGAACACGTAAGAAATCAGGTTGCCTTCGGCATCGGTGGCGAAGCCGGCGATGTAGCGTCCGTCAGCCGAGATGCCTGACGGGGTGTGCATGCCGTTGCTGTCGAAGTCGGCAAACTGGGTTACTTTCGGGAAAGCCTCGGCCAGTTTCTGCACCTTCGCGTCCTCGAGGTTGTACCAGATGTAGCCCTCGCGGTTGGCGTTGTCGTCCTGCGACATGATAATCATGGTTCCGTCGTTGGCCACACCGAACGGGAAGAGCTGGCATCCTGTCTCCTGTCCCTCAACGCTGCCGTCAAACTTGTACACTTCGAGGCTGTCAAGCTCGGTGTTGTAGCGTCCCACGCCAAAGTAGCCGTCGGCTGTTTCGAGGCTGAGGGCAACGTAGGTGCCGTTCTTGCTCATGGCTCCGGGTGTGATTTGGTAGTAAGGACGGTCGCCGTAGCCAGGCTCGAAGAAGCGCTTTGTGGGCACATCTACAGAGTAGGTGTTGTTGTCGCGGTTGCGGGTCCAGATGAGCATCGGGTAGGTGGCAAGGTCGTCCTGGCCGTAGCCTACGATAATTGTGCTGTCGTCGCTCACATATTCGGCCGACGTACCGTTCACAGTGTAAGTTGCCCATGCGTCGGTGGGCTCGGGAAGCAGTGTCTTCACGCCGTTGTTCCAGTAGCAGGCGTGTGTGTAGTAAGAGTCGTCCCAGTCGCAGTTGCCCACGCAGAATGCTCCGTCGTTGGTGAGGTCTTTGGCAATACCGGGAGTTTCCAGATGCAGAGTGTCGCCGGCGAAGTCGAATGTGATGGCGGTTTCGCCGTCGTAGCCCACGGCTTTGCCGTTGTTGTTCACCTTGTAGAGGTTGATGTTGGCATCTTCAATTTCGCCCGTCTCGTCGGGAGTGGCTGTAACATAAGTGAAGTTGCCGCCCTTCCAGTCGGCCACAAACACCTGGCCCAAGCCGTAAACAGCACCTGCGATGTATTTGCCGTCGGGTGAGATGGTGGTGAGTTCAAGCATTCCGCCGTCGGGATTGTTGAACACTGTCAGTCCGTTTTGTGCAAACGACTGCGAACTTGCTGCCGCAATGACAGCGAGTGTGAGTAGAGTTTTTTTCATAAGCAATTTGTTGTTATCTATCCTTTTATCTTTTTACTCTTTGTCTCGTGTGGGTTGCGCTAAATTGTCGCAACTGCGCTAATATGTTGACTGCGAGATTGAAATGTGCCGCGAAATTAATAAATTTCTGCCGATTGTGCCAATGCGCCGCCGCTTTTTTATGTTTTTTTCAATAAGATGCCCTCTTCGTTGAATAAATTGTGAATATTGAATGATATTTGTTTGTTTCGGAGGCGCGTTTTGGCTGTTTTTCAAGCGCGTTTTGTCCGTTTTCCAAACAAGGCTTCTTTGCAGTGTAAAGAAGCCTTGTTTGTGATGCAAAGAAGCCTTGTTTGGAGCGCAAAGAAGCCTTGTTTGAAAATCAAGGAAAAAATGCCTGAAAACGACAAAGGCTACGCCCAAAAACGGCGTAGCCTTTGCGTGTTTGCGGGGTGTGGAGTGTGTGTCTGTTTGACGGGCTCGACGTGCCGTGCCGTGATGCGTGGCCTGCGTTCAGAACGATCGCAGCCAGGCCTGCAGGTCGAGCAGCATTTCGGCGTGGTATTTGAACGCCGTGTTCATGCCGAAGCCGTGTCCGCCCGACGGATATACATGGAGCGAAGCCGGCACGTCGTGGCGGTAAAGCTCGGTGTAGTAGTTCACGCCGTTGACGGGCAGCACCACATGGTCGTCGTCGCACAGCAGTATGCAGGCACGGGGCGTTATGCGCGACACCTGCAGGTCGCTGCAGTATTTCTGTTCGTCCTTCTTGTGGGCGCCTTTTCCCAACAGGTTGTCGTGCGAACCCTGGTGGGTGATGTCGGGCATCATCGTTATCACGGGGTAGAAGAGTATCTGGAAGTCGGGGCGCGCGTCGGCCTTCGACTGCGTTGCCACCGTCGATGCGAGGTGTCCGCCGGCCGATGATCCCATGATGCCCACGTCGTTGGGGTTGATGTGCCATTCGCGTGCGTTGCGGCGCACCGTTCGCATGGCCTCCTCGGCATCGCTCACGGGCACCTTGGCGTTGCCGTGCGGCATGCGGTAGGTGAGCACTACGGCGGCAATGCCCATGTTGTTGAAGAACGGGGCCCAGTCATATCCCTCGTGGTTTATGGCGAGCTGCTCGTAGCCTCCGCCCGGACATATCACCACGGCACGCCCCGTGGCGGTCTTGGCATCGGGCAGAAACACGCGCACCTTGGCCGAGTCGCCCTTGATGCCGTTGTTGTTGGGAGCCTTGGCAGGCCATAGGTTTATTTCGAACACGCTCTGCGCGAGTGCGGGCAGGGCGCAGAACGCGAGTGCGATGGTGATGAAAAGGTTTCGTCGTATTGTCATGGTTTTGCTTAATTATTAAACTGATTGCTTGCAAAGGTAGCGTTTTTTTCGTAATATTGCATTGTGATTAAAGCAAAGATAAGATGAGTAAAATATTTTTAATGGTTGCCTTTGCCGCCGCATTGTGCGGTGAGGCACAGGCAAAGGTGAGGCTGCCGCACATCATAGCCGACAACATGGTGATACAGAGCAATGCACAGGCACGCCTGTGGGGGTGGAGCAAGCCCGGCCGCGAGGTGCGTGTGAGCGTGTCGTGGAATGACGGGCGCTACACCGCGCGTGCCGGCCGCGACGGCAAGTGGCAGCTTACGGTGCCCACGCCCAAGGCCGGTTTCGAGCCGCTGAGCATCACCTTTGACGACGGCGAGCCGATCACCGTGGGCAATGTGCTCTCGGGTGAGGTGTGGATATGTGCCGGGCAGTCGAACATGGAGATGCCCGTGCGCGGTTTCGACAACTGTCCCGTGGAGGGATACAACGATGTCGTGGCCGACACGCGCAACTATCCGGGCGTGCGCCACGCCAAGGTGCCGAGCGTGATGAGCATGCGTCCGCTCGACGACGCCGACTTCCAGTGGACTGAATGCGACGCCGAGGGAGTGCAGTGGGCATCGGCCACGGGCTATTTCTTCGCGCGTACGGTGTCGGCACAGCTCGGGGTTCCGGTGGGAATAATCGAAGCCAACAAGGGAGGGTCGCGCGTTGAGTCGTGGCTCGACGCCGACAATCTGAAGAAATACACCGACGAACGGCTCGACTCTACTTCCATCTATTCCATACAAACCGACTACTATCGCCCCATGGTGTGGGGCAACGGCACGGTGGCTCCCATACAAAACTACACCGCGCGCGGCATAATCTACTATCAGGGATGCTCCAACGTGGGCTACCACACCGACCAGTATGCGCGCCGTCTGGGCATACTCGCCGATCAGTGGCGCCGCGATTTCGGACGGGCCGACATGCCGTTCTATTTCGTCGAAATCGCACCCTACTCCTACGACAACAACAGTGGCACCGGGGCAGCACTCCTGCGCGAACAGCAGCAGTTGGCTTCGCGGCAGATAGCCAACAGCGGCATCGTGGGAACAAACGACTGTGCCTACCCGTGGGAGACTTACCAGATACATCCCTGCCAGAAACGCAAGGTGGGAGAGAGGCTTGCCCTGCTTGCACTCACCGGCACCTACGGCAAGAAAGGCTTCATAGCCAAGAGCCCGTCGATGGAATCTTATGCCGTGGAAGATGGCAAAATCGTGGTGAAGCTGCGCGACACCGAGGGCGGAATGTGCCCCGTCTACGGCATGGAAGGCTTCGAGATTGCCGGGGCCGACCGCAAGTTCCACAAGGCCGAGGCCCACTACGACTGGCACGGAAGCATCATCGTGAGCAGCAAGGAGGTGCCGCAGCCGGTGGCCGTGCGCTACTGCTTCCACAACTTCGAGCTTGGCAACGCACGCAACCAGGGCGGACTGCCGCTGCTCCCGTTCCGCACCGACTCGTGGGATGCCGAGTGACAACTGGCAGCACGGTGCTGTGATTTAGGAAAAGAACATTGACAATAAATTGACGACAATGCATTTATTAGAGAAATTCAAGTACTGCCCCGTGTGCGGCAGCCATCATTTCGAGGTGTCGGGCGATCGTAGCAAGAAGTGCGACAACTGCGGCTTCGAGCATTTTATGAACCCCAGTGCGGCCAACGTCGCATTCATAGTCAACGGCAAGGGCGAAATCCTTGTCGAGCGGCGCAAGAACGAGCCTGCGAAGGGCACGCTCGACCTGCCCGGAGGGTTTGCCGAGCCCGGCGAAACTGCCGAGGAAGGCGTGCGGCGCGAGGTGCGCGAGGAAACCAACCTCAACGTGGTTGAGGCCGAATATCTTTTCAGTCTGCCCAATGTCTACCATTACAGCAACATCGACATACCCACGCTCGACATGTTCTACCGCTGCAAGGTTGACGACATCGAGGCTCTCGCTCCGTCAGACGACGCGGCAGAGTGCATGTGGATAGCCCCGGCCGACATCCACACCGAGCAGTTCGGGCTGCGGTCGGTGCGTTGGGGGCTTGTGAAGTTTCTTGAAGATATGGCAAAATAAACGTCAGTCAGCAAGTCGGCCGTAGGCCCGCAGCAAGTCGGCGGTGAAGCGGTTGACTGCCGCTGAAGCATAAAAAAGGGGAGCAGCACTGTTGTGCCGCTCCCCTTTGCTTGTTTATAGCTGCCGTGGGCAAGCCTTATTTCTTCACCACCTTGAAGGTCTTTCCGCCACGGCGCACAATGTTGAGGCCGTTCTGCAAGCCGTTCTGGCGCACGCCGCCCACGCTGAATATCTCCTCGGCAGCTTCGCTGTCGTTGCCGATAGAGCGTATTTCGTTGGTTATGTTGTCGCGTGTTCCGAACTTGATGGTGTAAATGTAGTCGGGATATGACGTGCCGTAGCCGCCGAAGTCGATTGTGAACGTGCCGTAGAACTTGTCGCCAAGGCTCTTGCCGTTTACCGAGATGTAGGAGGTGTAGCCTGCCCAGTCGTCGGAAGTGTTGGCAACTGCCACGTCTTCGGCGGTGTAAACCACCTGTCCCTTGTCGTTGGTTTCGGTGTTGGCTTCAAACTTGAACGTTTCGCCGAGCACATCGCGCAGGGTCATCAGGCACTTGGTGTCGGAGATGCGCACCACTGAGAGCTGCTTTTCCTTTAAGCCCCATATCTTGCCATTGTTTATCACTGTCACGGTGTCGGTGAATACTATCGGTTCAACGGGCTTCGTTCCGAAGGTCAATACCACGGGCATTCCCGATGTTTCGCCTTCCACCACGAGGTAGCCCTTGCCGTTGGTGAGTTTTCCGGTCACTGTGGCGTTGTCGATTTTTGCCATTGCCTGTGTCGGGCATCCGGCGAGTTCGGCTGTCACACCGGTGGAGTTGAATATGGTGTCGTTGTCGGCCCCGATGGTGTAGGGAAGCTCGTTGAATGTGAGTGTGCCCATGTCGGTGTCGCCGGTAGAGCTGAACTGCACGTTGTTCAGCGTCACGTTGCAGAGGTTGTCGTCAAGGTCGGTAAACGAGAGCACCTTTCCTTCGTAGCTTGCTTCCTCGCCGTTGAGCGATGTTGTGAGCACGTCGGCATACTCGCGGGTCTGTGGTTCGTCGATGCCGTAGCTCAGTTTGGCTGCCACTTCGCCTATTGTGGTGTTGAACACGGCCGAGAGATAGCCCTGGTAAATCCATCCGTCAATGCTGATGGGCAGTGTTGTGCCTTCGGCAAAGCCGAGTTCGGTTGCCATTTCGCCCACGTTTTTCAGCGTGGCAGTGGCGTTTTCGGTGTCGAAGCTCACATAGTCGCCCTCGTTGAGAGTGCCTGTGATGCCGTTGAGAGTGATGTCGCCGAGCGTTTTGCTGCCCACTGCCACCTGCTTCACGGTTATGTCGTAGGTGTCGAGACCGGTCTGTGCCACTTCGGCATCAAGTGTTTCGAAGCGTGTGAACGCCCCGTTGAAGCCCAGTTTTGCGCGCTCCGAGAAGTTAGTTGCCTCTGTCTGCTCGAAAGTGCAGTCGATGAGGCGCACCGAATTGTAGGTGGCGTTGCTGCGTGTCTTGCCTTCGAGGCTTCCAAACACGAGGCTATTCTGTGTGAGAATGTTCACCAGTCGTGCGGGAGTGTATATCTGTGTGCCGTTCACCACGAGGCCATACTGGTAGGACAGCTCCACGTTGAGAGTGCCTTCCACATTCTCCTGCGACATGTCGTAGCGGTAGGTGCCGAGCGAAGCGTTGGCCGACAGATAGTGGAAGAGCAGTGTCTTCGACGATTTCGTGTAGTAGCAGTGTATGTTTCCGCCCATTGCCACGCCCGAATTCCAGTTGCTTATGTCGGTGCCGATAGAGAATATGTTCTCGTTTTCGGCATCGTCGTCGCATGTGCTGAGGTCGATTTCGGCCTTGAGATACTGTTTCTTGAAGTCAACGGGGAATTCCCAGCTGAACGAGTTGCCTGCCGGTGCATAGTTTTCCTCGCCTATCAGCGAGTCTTTGGGGGCAGTGTTGAAGTCGTCGGTGCCGAATTCCACCACGATGGCAGTTTCTCTGAACACCATCGAGATAAGTCCGTCCATCTTGGCATAAGCCTTGTCGGCAGTGAATTTCACGGCCACGTCGGTGCTTATCACCTGCGTTACGCCCATGCCGGAGTTTGTCACTGCGCCTGTCTGAAGCTTTGCATCGATTGTTGTCAGGCCGTTGGCGGTGGTGCCTTCAAGGTCGGTGAAGGTAACGGTTCCGTAGTTGTCGGTGTAGTTGCCGTCTTTGTTTGACACCGAGTTGAATGCCACGTCATACTTGTTGTCGCCTTTTTCGGTTACGGTGATGGTGGCTGCGTCCCATTCGGAAGTTGTTCCTTTGCCGATGGTAACTTTGCTCTTGTCGGTATACACGCCGGCCATGGCCGTGATCGCAGACACCAACAGGGCGAGAAGAGTAAAAATCTTTCTCATGTTGATTGGTTGTTTAAGTTTGCTGTTATTTGGTTTGAAAATGTAAATCACGTTTCATGCAGGCCTGTGCAGAGGCACATAAGGTTGTCGCATTATAGGTTTTGGTGTGCCGCGCACGGTTGTTGGGCATGGCGGCAGAATGGTTTAGGCGGTGCAAAGTTAATCTAAAATAAATTTTTATGCAAATGTTGCCAAGTGTTTTTTGGGCACTTTCTGCGCCACTTGCCGCCTCTGGCCTATATATACGGCCTCTGCCTTATATATAAATGAGAAGCCGCCGCACACGGGCCGCTGCATGTTTGTGTGTCAGCGTGCCGGGTGTGCGGCGGCTCAGGAGGCTGCCTTGCAGTGCGGCAGAGCGTGTTTGCCCTACTTAATGTATGAGGGAATGCTCTCGAATATGGCCTTAATGCGTGCCGTGTCGAACTTGGGTGTGCGGTCGTAACGGTATATGCCGTTCTTTTCCTGTTCCACGTCGGTTATCTGCGTGTAGCAGAATCCGGCCACTTTGGGGCACGATTTGAGGGCTTTCACCTCGTTGTCGAGTATGCGGTAGAAGTCTTCTATGTCGTCGATGTTGTCGCCGTAGCCCCAAGACGAGTTGCGGTCGGCCTGCGCAATCCACGGCAGTCCGCCGAATTCGTCAACCATATACGGCTGTCCCTCGTAGGGAGCGAGCCACTTGCTCTTGTCGGGCTGGTTGCGGTAAACCGTTTTTCCCGGTGCGAAGGTGTGGTTGGCGGCGAGCTTCACGGGGTCGCGCTCGTAGTCGTGCACGCTCCATATGTCGGTTTTCACGTGTCCGTCGCCGCTCGAGTCGTTCACGGGTCGGGTGGGGTCGAGTGCTTTTGTCAGGTCATACACGTCGCACATCATGCGCGAGTATACCCCCGTGTCGGAGCATCCCCATGTCTCGTTGAACGGAGTCCACGTCACAAGCGACGGATGGTTGCGGTCGCGCGTCACCAGTTCGGCCCATTCTGTTATGAAATTGCGTGCCGAAAGGTCGCTGTTCTCGTCGAGTCCCCAGCTGGCCGACTCTCCCCAAGTGAGGTAGCCCAGCTTGTCGGCCCAGTAGTAGTAGCGTTCTTCGAAGCTCTTCTGGTGCAGCCGCGCTCCGTTGAAGCCCGCGTCCTTGGCCAGTTGTATGTCGCGTCGCAGCGCATCGTCGCTCGGTGCGGTCCACACACCGTCGGGATAGAAGCCCTGGTCGAGCACAAGGCGCTGGAAATATTTGCGGTTGTTGAGCCAGAAGAACCCGTCTTTGAGTGCCACCTTGCGCATTCCGGCATAGGAACGCACCTCGTCGATGGTCTTTCCGCCGCGTGTCACCTTGTATACCAAGTCGTAGAGGAACGGATTTTCGGGCGACCACAACTTCATTCCCGGCACGTTGAGCGTCACTGTCGATGCGTTTGAGGCCGTTACCGTGCGCGATGCCACTGCTTTCTTGCCGTCGTAGAGTGTCACGGTGAGTCGGTTGTCGGGATTTTCGGCATAGAACTGCGGGTGTATGGTGAGTTGGTGCTGGTCGATGTCTGGCACGGCGAACACCGATTTGAGCCCTTCTTTGTCGACGGCTTCCAACCATACAGTCTGCCAGATGCCCGTGACGCGTGTGTAGAGGCATCCGTATGAGCCTGATCGTGTGCTTTGTTTGCCGCCGGTCTGGTGGCCTCCGCGCAGGTTGTCGTTCACCTGCACCACGAGGTTGTGGCGTGCTGCGCCCTCGGCCAACCGTGTTATGTCTACCGCGAACGACGATCCTGCACCGTAGTGCGACCCTGCCAGTTTGCCGTCGATGTAGACATGCGTTTCATAGTCGGCTGCGCCGAAGTTGAGTAAGATGCGCTTTCCCTGCCAAGCCTGCGGAATTTCGATGTCGCGCTGATACCATATGGAGTTGATGAAGTCGGTGTGGGCCACGCCCGACAGTTTGCTTTCGGGGCAGAACGGCACCGTTATCTTGCTGCCGAAGCCTTTGCTTGCCTGCCATCCGCGCTCATTGCCGGTGCGTCCGAAGTCGAAGTCGTAGGTCCATGTGCCGTTGAGGTTCACCCAGTCGGCGCGTTCAAACTGCGGGCGCGGATATTCCGGTCGCGGTGTCTGCTGTGCCTTGGCGCCCGGGAGTGCCGCAAACGCGAAGGCCAATGTTGCCACTGTGGTGGCAATGAATTTCATTTTCATGTTGTTTTTAGTTTTTAGTTATTGTTATGAAGGTTGAATGTGCGGCGCGCCGAGCGCGCCGTAGTGTATGGTTGTAGTAGTCTGTGGAGTTTGCAGTCGGCTCTCGCCGACCGCTCACTTTGTCTTGTATATCACCTTGTTGGCCCCGCTTGTTATGTGCAGAGCCTCGGGATGTTCCTTTATGAACGAGTCGATGTGCCGCACCCGCTTCTCGTCGAGTATCTCGTCGACGGCTATGAGTATGCCGGTTTCCTCAACGTCGCCGAAGCCGTAGTTTATGGCTGTGCCGAAAAGTTTCATTGTTGGCGACAGTCCCATGTAGGCGTTCACGAGCGGCGGTATGTTGTAGCCCAGCTTGCGCACCTCGCGGTTGAGTATGCGGTAGTCTTTCTTGAAGTCGTCTTCGCAGAATATTTCCCTCAGTTCGCTGTCGGGAGTTTCTATTTTGAGCGGTTTCAGAGGTATCACGAGGTTCTCTTTGTCGTCGAAATGTTTTTTCAGGAAATAGAGAATCATGTCGCGTCCGCGCCGTATGTAAGAAGGGTACATGGTCATTTTCCCGAAGAAATACTTCACTTCGGGCTTTATTACGGTGAGCGCCCCCAGCCCGTCCCACAGGTTGTCGAGTGCAAAAAGGCTCTTGGCCCCCATGCGCGAGCTTTGGTAGGGCAGCGACACAAACGATCGTCCGAGCTCTACGGTGTAGGGCATGTAGTCGCGCAGAAACTGTTCCGAGAAGTGGAACATGTGGCTTGTGGCGAGTATCGGCTGTCCGTTGCCGTCGAGTTCCCACTCCGATCCGAGCAGGTATCTGTATCCGCCTATTATTTCCTCGGCCTCGGGGTTCCACACTATGAGCTGCTTGTAGCAGTTTTCGGCGGTGTCAAACTCGTCGATGTCGGTGGCTTTTCCGGTGCCTCCGCCGGCCTCGCGGAACGCTATCTCGCGCAGCCGTCCTATCTCCTTCATCACGTTGGGCGCGTTGTGCGCCGTGATGACGTATATTTCGTTGTGGCTTTTGTTTGTCATCCTGAGCTGCCTCTCGGGTGTGAGTTCGCTTTTCAGGATTTCCTTGCTGATGGGTTGGATGATGGGTTCTTCCATTTGATAATTGATTATCGCTTCTTCGTGGGTGTGTGGCGTTGTCTCTGGCGGCGCGGCGTTGTCACAGGGCATACACAGTGTCCTCCACATGGCGTGCCCATTGTGCCGGTGTGCGTGTGCGGTCGAATGTCTGCCACGGTATCGGTTTGCCTATGGCCACGCGGAATGTCTTGTGCACGTTGCGGTACATCTCGTCGACGAGGAACAGCATTGCGAGGTTGACCCGCAGTCCGAGCCGTGCGCACATGTTGGCTATGCGGTAGAATCTCTCCGAGTTGCGTCCGCCGAAGTGTATTGGCACTATGTCGCGGTGTGTCTCCACGCTCTTCGTGACGAATGTCTTGCGCCACGGCAGGTCGTGTATTTCGCCGCCCGTCTTGCGCGAACACAGTCCGGCGGGGAAC
>CAVDJG010000003.1:0-9671 GCA_963609005.1 Acidaminococcaceae bacterium | reverse complement strand
GAACATGAGCATGTGGTTGTCGCTCTTGAATCCGGCCTCTACCATGGCAGGAAAGTCGCGGCTCTGGTTGCCCGTCTTGTTTATCGGGATGCAGAGCGGGGCCAAACCGGGCAGGTTCATCAACAGGTCGTTCACCAGATAGCGTATGCGTCCGTCGTAGTGCCGTCCGATGAGAGCGCCCAGTGCCACTCCGTCGGCTCCCCCGAGCGGGTGGTTCGACACGAAGGTGTAGAGCCGTCCGTCGTCTTTCGGCGGCAGGTTTTCGATGCCCACCACGTCGAGGTGCACGTCGAGATACTCCAAGGTGGCCTCGAGCCAGTCGATGCCCGTAAGGTTGCGGCTCTCCCAAATGAACTTGTTCACCTGGTCCTGGTGTATGGTGCGCTTGAGCCATCCGGCTGCGAAGCCCGGCACAAAGCGTGCCTTGCTGCCCATTTTGCTGCGCAGCAACTGGTCGATGTCGATGGTGTTCTCTGTGATGTTGTTCATGTGCTCTCTCTTCTTCGGCCTCCGCATGCGGTGCGGTTTGCCTTGCCGGGGGTGCTGCCGCACGGTGCGGCTGGCTTGTTTTTGGTTTTGCAAAAATAGCATAACTTTTTTGAATATGGCCGTTTTCGCGTAAGAAATGTTTCATTTTTTTGCCCGTCGAAAAAGAATTGTAACATTGCAGAATAGAAAGTGAACGTTTTGCGCATGGCGGAGAAAGTATGGAGGTGTCCGAAATGCGAAATGTTGCCTGTGCATGTTTATACGTCTTGCAGTGCATGAAAGTTGCGTTTGCGGTGCTGCAATTAGATGTCTGAACGGTCAAAAAGCGCGGCTTTGCCACCGTTTTGGTGCCGATTTTGGTTTGCCGGGGCCTTGTCGCGCTACAAGTAAGGCTTGTTTGCAGCACAAACTCGTCTTGTTTTGTGTGCAAACACGCCTTGCTTGCAATGCGAAATAGGCTTGTTTACAACCAAATAACGCTTGTTTTCCAAGATTTTCCCGATGAGTTTTTCCGTGTGGTTTTTGTAACGTATTGGTCTGTGCGGCGTTATGCCAATCTTTAAAAATCGAGTATTTTCGGTCGAATTGCCTGCGGCGTGGCCGGCAGGCATTCTCATTCGGTTGGCAGAGGCTTTTAATGAGATGAATTTTGAATAGATATGCGTTCTAATGTCCGTGTTGTGAATATTATGCGAAAAATGGGTCATCGTTCACAAAGTGCCATTTTGCGGGCTGCGGACAATGCTTCTGTCATGCTTGTCGGGCCGCATTGTTGCCCCATGACAATAAATCGGGGGCGAAAGCAAATATTTGTGGTGAAAAGTGGGGAACTATGGGGAAAAATGCTTAACTTTGAACCTTGAACCACATTTATAATGTACACATGCGTTTTTTAGGCAATACCGAGGCCAAAACCGACTCAAAAGGGCGCGTCTTTCTGCCCGCCGTCTTCCGCAAGGCACTGCAAGCTGCCGGCGAGGACAGCGTTGTGCTGCGCAAAGACGTGTTTCAGCCGTGCCTCGTGCTTTATCCGCAGAGTGTGTGGTTTGAACAGATGGATGCCCTCAGGGCGCGTCTCAACAGGTGGAACGCCGCCCACCAGCAGCTCTTCCGCCAGTTTGTGGCCGATGCCGAGCAACTGTCCATCGACGCGAGCGGACGCATACTGCTGCCGCGCCGCTACCTCGCCATGGCCGGCATAGAGCAAGGCGTGAGGTTTATAGGCATGGGCGACACCATCGAAGTGTGGAGCGACGAGCGGGCACGCCGCCCGTTTGTGGCCCCCGAGGAGTTTGGCGAGGCCATAAGCCGCATAATGGATGCGCCGCCGGCCGGGGCAGAAGGCACGCCCGTGCCGGGCAAGGAGTGATGCCGGCATGGCGCGGCCGATAACGAGAAAAAGAAAGAAGAAGATGGAAAATATAAAGACAGCCGAGACCTATCATGTGCCGGTGCTCCTCAAGGAGAGCATCGACGCACTCAATATCCGTCCCGGCGGCGTGTATGTAGACGTTACATTCGGCGGTGGAGGCCACTCTCGCGAGATACTGTCGCGGCTCAGCGGCGGCGCGCGCCTGTTCAGTTTCGACCAGGATGCCGACGCCGAGGCCAACATTCCGGCCGGGGCCGAAGGCTTCACCTTCGTGCGCAGCAACTTCCGCTACCTCAAAAACTGGATGCGCTACTACGGCATTGAACACATCGACGGGCTTCTTGCCGACCTCGGCGTGTCGTCGCACCATTTCGACGATGCCGAGCGCGGGTTCTCGTTCCGCTTCGACGCACCACTCGACATGCGCATGAACAAGCGCGCCGGGCTCACTGCCGCCGACCTGCTCAACACCTGCGACGAGGCACGTCTGGCCGACATCTTCTACGTCTACGGCGAGATGAAAAACTCGCGCCGCGTGGCCGCCGCCGTGGTAAAGGCGCGGCAGCAAAGCAAGATAGCCACCACCAGCGACCTGCTCGCCGCCGTGGAACCGCTGTTCCGCCGCGAACGCGAGAAAAAAGACATGGCGCGGCTCTTCCAGGCACTGCGCATCGAGGTGAACCATGAGATGGATGCCCTGCGCGAAATGCTGCATGCCGCCACGCAACTGCTCGCCCCGGGCGGCCGCCTGTCGGTCATAACCTATCATTCGCTCGAAGACCGCATCGTGAAGAACGTGATGAAGACGGGCAATCCCGAGGGACATCTCGTGCAGGACTTCTACGGACGCACCGACACGCCGCTGCGCACCGTGTGCAACAAGCCCATAACGCCGTCGCAGGAGGAGCAGACCGAAAACCCGAGAAGCCGCAGCGCAAAACTAAGAATAGCCGAAAAGAAATGAAAGAGAAAGAAAACGCCAACCAACCCGACCCAAGGCAACTGCTGCGCGACATATCGGCACGCGAGGCACAGAAACAGTTGGATGCCATTGAAGCCACTGGCAGCTCTGCCTCCAAGGTGCAGCCCGCCGACGGCAAGGCCGGGAAAGATGCCGCCGAACCAAAAGACGCGGCACCGCAGCAGGCTGCCGGCAACGAACCCTCGCTCGGCGACATACTCAAAAACCGCGTTGCCGAGGACGAGCAGCTTACCGGCAGCGACATAACGCTGCGCAACATACTCGTGGGCGACATGCTCACCGCAGGCTTCGTGAAGCGGCAGATATGGCTCATCGTGATAATAACGGCATTCGTCATCGTTTACATCTCCAACCGATATAGCTGCCAGCAGAGCCAGATAAAGATTGACGACCTCACCAAAGAACTGCAGGACGCCAAGTTCAGGGCCATGTCGAGCAACTCCGAACTCACCGGACTGAGCCGCGAGAGCAAGGTGCTCGAGATGCTGCGCATGTGCAGCGACAGCACACTGCACATAGCCACGCAGCCGCCCTATATAATCAACGTTCCAAAACAAGACAAGCAATGAGCAACTTCGACCGTAAAAACTCCATGCGGCGCTTCCGCGGATTCGCCTGGCTCATGGCCTTGCTGGCCATTGCCGTGGTGTTCAAGACGCTATACATAATGGCTGCCAAACGCGATTTCTGGATGCAGGTGGCCGACAGGGTGAAGGTTGACAACAAGCCCATACCGCCCGTCAGGGGCAACATCCTGAGCAGCAACGGACAGTTGCTCGCCTCGTCGCTGCCGCAATACAAGATATACATGGACTTCCGCGCTCTGCACGCGGCCGGCAACGACTCTTTGTGGGACGCTAAAATCGACTCCGTGTGCGACGGGCTGAGCCGCCTTTTCCCCGAAAAGACGCCCGACTATTTCCGCAACCTGCTCAACGAGGGACGCGAGAAAAACAGCGCACACTGGGCAATATGGCCACGGCGCATAAACTACAGCACCTACTCCGAGGTGCGCCGTCTGCCCGTGTTCAGGCTCGGCAATAACGCCAGCGGATTCCACTGCGAGGAGTTCAACGCGCGCAAGCAGGCCTACGGTTCGCTCGCCGAGCGCACCATAGGCAAGATGTTCGGCGCGAAAGACACGGCACAGTGCGGCCTCGAGCTGGCCTACGACTCGGTGCTGCGCGGCACCGAGGGCATAAAGCACCGCCGCAAGGTGCTCAACCGATACCTCGACCTCACCGACACGCCGCCCGAAGACGGCGCCGACATCGTGACCACAATCGACGTTGACATGCAAGACCTTGCCGAACGCGCCTTGCTCAACGAGCTGCACAAGATCAACGCCAACGTGGGCGTGGCGATAGTAATGGAAGTGGCCACGGGCGACATAAAGGCCATCGTTAACATGGACAAGTGTGCCGACGGCGAATATCACGAGATAAAGAACCACGCCGTGAGCGACCTGCTCGAGCCGGGGTCGGTGTTCAAGACGGCATCGATAATGGTTGCACTCGAGGCGGGTGTGGTTGACACCACCTGCCGGGTGGAGACGGGCTGCGGAGTGTGGCCCATGTACGGGCGCGAGATGAAAGACCACAACTGGCGGCGTGGCGGCTACGGCATGCTCACCCTGCCGCAAACACTGTGGGTGAGCTCCAACATAGGCGTGAGCCGCATCATCGACGACCACTTCAAGAACAATCCCGAGAAATTCGTCGAGGGCATAAAGCGGCTCGGCCTGGCCGACGACCTGCACATACCCATACTCGGCTACTCGCCGGCACGCATAAGGATGCCCAAGAAAGACAAGCGCGGCAAACAGTATGTGAACTGGGCCAAGACCACACTGCCGTGGATGAGCATAGGCTACGAAACACAGGTGCCGCCCATTTCGACGCTCACCTTCTACAACGCGATAGCCAACAACGGCCGCATGATGCGCCCGCGCTTCGTAAAGGAGGTGCGCAAAAACGGCGAGGTGATAGCCGAATATCCCCCGGTGGTTGAACGCAACAGCATAGCAAGTGCCTCCACGATAAGCAAGATACAGAAAATCTTGGAGCAGGTGGTGAGCGTGGGCCTTGGCAAGAAAGCCGGTTCGCCGTCGTTTCTCGTGGCCGGCAAAACCGGAACGGCGCAGATTTCAAAAGGCGCGGCAGGCTACAAAAACGGCGGAGTGAGCTATCTGCTCAGCTTCGCGGGGTTCTTCCCGGCCGACAAACCGCGCTACAGCTGCATAGTGTGCATACAGAAAACCGGGCTTCCGGCATCGGGCGGCGGCATGAGCGGCGTGGTGTTCCACGACATTGCCGAGGGCATCATGGCGCAAAGCCTGAAACTTGAAGCCAAAGACGCACGCGACTCGGCCTCGGTGCTCATGCCGCAGGTGAAGTGCGGCAACATGGCAGCGGCCGATTTGGTGCTCACACGGCTCGGACTGGAACCGCGCACCGACTGGAGCGGATCCTACGTAGACGGCAACCCGATATGGGGACGGGCCGAAGAAAGCGGCCGCCATGGCATAAAACTCGAACGCACGCCGGCTTGTCCGCGCTCGGTGATGCCCGACGTGACGGGCATGGGCGCGCGCGACGCAGTGTACATAATAGAAAGTCGTGGCGTGAAAGTGATCATCACGGGCCGCGGACGCGTAGTGGAACAGAGCATACCGCCCGGAAAACCGGTGCGCAAGGGCATGCGCTGCATGCTGAAAATGTCGTGACGCAACGCTTCGCGGCAATATGGAATAAAGAAAAACAGAACAAAAAAAATAAAAGCTATGAAATTAAAGGATATGCTCAAGGGCATCACACCGACCGCCACATCAGGCAGCCTGGAAGTGGAAATAACCGGCGTTGACATCGACTCGCGCCAGGTGAAGGACGGACACCTGTTCGTGGCAATGAAGGGAACGCAGGTAGACGGACACAAGTTCATACCGAAAGCCGTGGAACTCGGCGCAAGCGCAATACTCTGCGAGGACATGCCCGGCGAACTTGCCGAGGGCGTGACCTATGTTAGCGTGGCATCTACCGAGGATGCCGTGGGCCCCGTGGCAACGCATTTCTACGGCAACCCATCGGAAAAACTGAAGCTCGTGGGCGTGACCGGAACAAACGGAAAAACCACCATCGCCACATTATTATATAATATGTTCACCAAAATGGGGCACAAGTGCGGCCTGCTCTCCACCGTGTGCAACTATGTTGTCGACGAGGCAATACCCGCAAGCCATACCACCCCCGACCCCATTGAGCTCAACCGTCTGCTCGCAAAAATGGTTGACGCGGGCTGCGAATATGCCTTCATGGAGTGCTCGTCGCACGCCATTGCACAGAAGCGCATAGGCGGACTGAACTTTGCCGGCGGCATATTCACCAACCTCACGCGCGACCATCTCGACTACCACAAGACATTCGAGAACTACCGCGATGCCAAGAAGGCATTCTTCGACGGGCTTCCCAAGACGGCTTTCGCCATAACCAATGCCGACGACCGCAACGGAATGGTGATGGTGCAGAACACGCGCGCCACTGTCAAGACCTACTCCACACGATCCATGGCCGACTTCCGCGCCAAGATAATAGAGTGCCATTTCGAGGGGATGTATCTCGACATCGACTCGCACGAGGTGGGAGTGCAGTTCATAGGCAAGTTCAACGTGAGCAACCTGCTTGCCGTCTACGGCGCAGCTGTGATGCTCGGCAAACCGAAGGAGGACATCCTGGTGGCAATGAGCACCTTGCACAGCGTGAGCGGACGCCTCGAACCGATACGTTCGCCGCAAGGCTACACAGCAATTATCGACTATGCCCACACGCCCGACGCGCTCGAGAATGTGCTTGCAGCCATACATGAGGTGCTCGACGGCAAGGGCAACGTGATAACCGTGTGCGGCGCCGGCGGCAACCGCGACAAGGGCAAGCGCCCGCTCATGGCCCGCGAGGCCGTGAAGCAGAGCGACCGCGTGATAATAACGAGCGACAACCCGCGCTTTGAGGAGCCGCAGGCCATAATCGACGACATGCTCGCCGGGCTCGACGAAAAGCAGATGCGCAAGGTGGTGGCCATAGCAGACCGCCGCGAGGCAATACGCACGGCGTGCATGATGGCACAGAAAGGCGACGTGGTGCTCATTGCCGGAAAGGGACACGAGGACTACCAGGAGATAAAGGGAGTGAAACACCACTTCGACGACCATGAGGTGGTGAGGGAATGCTTCTGAGGTGATGAACACTGAACATACGGCTTGGGGCTGACGGACAACTCCCGGCAGCCTGGAACACAAGACGCAAAACACGTAAAGAAAAAAATGTTATACTATCTTTTCCGATTTCTTGAGCAGTATGGTATAAGTGGCTCGCACATGTGGGGCTACATATCGTTCCGCTCGCTGCTTGCCCTCATGCTCTCGCTGATAATCTCGGCGTGGCTTGGCGGACGTTTCATCAAGTTTCTAAAGCGAAAGCAGATAACCGAAACACAGCGCGATGCCTCGATAGACCCGTTCGGGGTGCAGAAAATAGGCGTGCCCTCAATGGGCGGCGTGATAATCATTGTGGCCATACTCGTGCCCGTGCTGCTGCTCGGCAGACTGCGCAATATCTACCTGTTGCTGATGATTGTCACCACGGTGTGGCTCGGTTTCCTTGGCGGCATGGACGACTACATAAAGATTTTCCGCCGCAACAAGGAAGGGCTCAAGGGCAAATACAAAATAGTGGGGCAGGTGGGCATAGGCCTTATCGTGGGCCTTACGCTGTGGGCCTCGCCCGACGTGAAGATGAACGAGAACCTCGCCATAGAGCGGCAGGGGCAGGAAACGGTGGTGAAACACCGCACCGAGGCACGCAAGTCGCTCAAAACCACCATACCGTTTGTGAAAGGCCACAACCTCGACTATTCGCGCATCACGTCGTTCTGCGGCAAATACCGCACGGCGGCAGGATGGATATTGTTTGTCGTGATGACCATATTCGTGGTGACGGCCGTGTCGAACGGTGCCAACCTCAACGACGGCATGGACGGCATGTGTGCCGGCAACTCGGCCATAATAGGCGTGGCGCTCGGCATCCTGGCCTATGTGAGCTCGCACATGGAATATGCCTCCTATCTGAACATAATGTATATTCCCGGCTCGCAGGAACTCGTGGTGTTCATGTGCGCCTTCGTAGGCGCGCTGATAGGTTTCCTGTGGTATAACGCCTACCCCGCACAGGTGTTCATGGGCGACACGGGCTCGCTCACGATAGGCGGCATAATAGCCGTCACGGCAATAATAATACACAAGGAGTTGATGCTGCCCATACTCTGCGGCATATTCTTCGTGGAGAGCCTGAGCGTGATATTGCAGGTTTACTGGTACAGGCTCGGCAAACGCCGCGGCGTGAAGCAGCGCATATTCAAGCGCACCCCGATACACGACAACTTCCGCACGCAGCCGAGCCAGCTCGACCCCGACTGCAAATATCTCATACGCAAGCCCGAAGGCGTGGTGCATGAGGCAAAGATAACGATACGCTTCCTCATAGTGACGATAATACTCGCCGCCATGACGATAATAACACTGAAAATTAGATAAGACAGAAAAAATGAAACGCATAGTAATCCTCGGCGCCGGCGAGAGCGGTGCCGGAGCCGCAGTGCTGGCAAAGAAAGAAGGCTTCGATGTGTTTGTGAGCGACATGTCGGCAATAAAGGACAAATACAAGAAACTGCTCGACGACCGCGGCATAGAGTGGGAGGAACTCCACCACAGCGAAGAAAAGATACTCAACGCCGACGAGATAATAAAAAGTCCGGGCATTCCCGCCGAAGCACCCATGGTGCGCAAGGCGGTGGAGAAGGGCATACACATAATCAGCGAGATAGAGTTTGCCGGACGCTACACGCGCTCGAAGATGATATGCATAACCGGATCCAACGGCAAGACCACAACCACGTCGCTCATCTACCACATATTCAAGGCGGCGGGCTACGATGCCGGCCTCGCCGGAAACATAGGCCACTCGCTGGCTCTGCAGGTGGCCGAAGACCCGCACGAGTATTACATAATAGAGCTCAGCTCGTTCCAGCTCGACAACATGTACGACTTCCGGGCCGACATAGCCATTCTGCTCAACATCACCCCCGACCATCTCGACCGCTACGACTACAAGTTTGAGAACTATGCGGCGGCCAAGATGCGCATAATACAGAACCAGACCGAAGGCGACTCGTTCATTTACTGGAACGACGACCCCGTGATAAAGCGCGAACTCGAGAAATATGACATCAAGGCCATACAGTATCCCTTCTCCGAACTCAAGGAGAAAGGCGCGATAGGCTACATCGACGACGGCGAGTACACCATAGAGAAGCCCACCCCCTTCAACATGGAACAGGAGGCACTCTCGCTCACCGGCAAGCACAACATATACAACTCGCTTGCCGCAGGCATAGCGGGCAACATCTCGGGCATAAAGAAAGAGGTGATACGACAGAGCCTTGCCGACTTCCCCGGCGTGGAACACCGCCTTGAAAAGGTGTGCAAGGTGGGCGGAGTGCAGTATGTGAACGACTCGAAGGCCACCAACGTAGATGCCTGCTGGTATGCGCTCGAGAGCATGCGCACGCCCACGATACTCATCATCGGCGGCAAGGACAAGGGCAACGACTACTCTGCCATACGCGATCTGGTGCTGAAGAAATGCGTGGGCATAGTGTATCTCGGTGCCGACAACGCCAAGCTGCACGCCTTTTTCGACCCGCTCGGCATCCCCACGCGCGACACCCACTCCATGCGCGAGTGCGTGGAGGCATGCCGCGACATGGCACGTCCGGGCG
>CAVDJG010000002.1:0-27652 GCA_963609005.1 Acidaminococcaceae bacterium | reverse complement strand
ATGTAGGTATGGGAGGTGCAATGGAAGCTCTCGGAGCCGACATATCGACAATAGGCACCAACCCGGCAGGCATCGGTCTGTTCAGAAGAAGTGCAGTAAACGCATCATTCGGGTTTGTTTCGCAATCAGATGCAAAGTCGGTAAACGACGTGAACAAGACCAACATGAGCTTCGACCAGGTAGGTTTTGTCTACTCCATGCGTTCCGGCAGAACATCGTTTGTGAATTTCTCGGTCAACTACACAAAGAGCAAGAACTTCGACCAGATACTCGCTGCCAGCGCAACACTTAAAGGTGCATCGCAGAACAAGCTGTCGAGCATGAAGAACCATAACGATATTTATCTTCTGCAAGACGAAAACGGGAAAGAAACGAGCGAAAAATACTCATCACTGACAAGCAACGACATCGCCAGCAACCAGCTTGACTATCTTTACAACAACGTGCTGTGGGGCGAAAGTAGAGCCATACTCAAAGAAGGATTATTGTGGATGAGCGATGAGGAAAGCGGTTATACGCCCGCCTACTATGAAGCCAACGCCTACAATTTCGGACGTGGAAACACTGGATATATAGGACAATACGACTTCAACATAAGCGGAAATTCAAACGACAGATTCTATTGGGGCGTAACATTCGGCCTCTACGACGTGCATTACAACAGCGAAACGTCATACGCTGAGAACCTCGTCCACAACGGCAAGGGCATCGGCACCGTTACGGTGAACGACTCACGCAAAATCACCGGCAACGGTTTCGACGTGAAGGCAGGCGTTATTTTCCGTCCGGTTGAGACATCACCGTTCCGCATCGGACTGTATGTGCACACCCCCACATGGTATGACTTGAAGACACAGAACGCCACCACGCTCAACAACGGCCTTGACCAGAGTTACGGAGCACACGACTATGGAAACATCGGCGAGAGCTATGACTTCAAGTTCTACACGCCATGGCGTTTCGGAGTAAGCCTCGGCCACACCGTGGGCAACTATCTTGCTGTTGGCGCAACCTATGAATATGCCGACTATAGCACTACCGACATACGCGTGAACGACGGCGGAACCGTTGACTACTGGGGCAACTACTACGACGAGAGCCACCGCGACGAGGCTATGAAAAGCAACATAAAGGCATCGCTGAAAGGTGTTTCTACGTTGAAACTCGGCGTTGAATTCAAGCCTGAGAAAAACTTTGCCGTGCGCCTTGGCTACAACTATGTGTCGCCGATGTTCAAGAAAACCGGCTATAAAGACGGCACTCTGAACTCCTATGGATCGTTCTACAGTTCTACGACCGACTACACCAACTGGAAAGACACGCACCGTATAACGGCAGGTGTAGGCTACGCTACGGGCCATTGGAACTTTGACTTGGCCTACCAATACAGTCAGACCAACGGCGATTTCTACCCGTTCATGAGCTATATAGACAGCAAAGAGCCTGCATACGACAATGTTGCCAACGCCGTGAGCGTGAGCAACAAGCGCAACCAGTTGCTGCTCACTGTGGGATACAAATTCTAAACACTGCAAAAGAAGCCCAAAAAGAGGCAGATGCACGCACCGATGCATCTGCCTCTTTTTTTGTTATACGCGCGAATGACCGACAAATCAAAAGACACAAAAGTATATTAATTTGCATGAATTGATTAAACCTTCAACGCCAAATATCATCAAAATGGTGTTGAATTTGTTTTCAGCATGACTTTTAAGCCACTTCAAAAAGACGCAAACTCCACGAAATGAAAAAAATATTACTTATAGCTTTGTCGATCATTCCAATGCTTGTTTCGGCCCAAGAGCACAAGATCACCGGCACGATAACCGATGCCGACACACACGCCGCAGTGGAAATGGCTACAATCCAGCTGCTGAATGCCGACAGTACATTCGTCAGCGGCACGACAGCCGACAGCAAAGGACGGTTTGAAATGGCAACGGCAAAGCCCGGGAAATATATTCTCCGCATACAGAACATCGGATACAAGAAAGCGTACAAAGACATTGTCGTGGCGAAAACTGGCGATGCAAATGCCGGAAAGATACGCCTTTATCCCGAAGCGATAGTGCTGAAAGGCACGACAGTGACTGCAAACGCCGCAAAAGTAGTGCTCGACAAAGACACCTTTGTATATAATGCGGCAGCCTACCGCACCCCCGACGGCTCGACAATCGAAGAACTTGTGAAACGGCTTCCGGGCGCACAGGTAGACGACGACGGCAAGATAACAATCAACGGAAAGCAAGTGACCAAGATAAAGGTTGACGGAAAGGAATTTATGACGGGCGACACCAAGACCGCAATGAAGAACCTTCCCACGTCAATCGTAAGCAAAGTAAAAGCCTACAACGAGAAAAGCGACCTCGCAAAGGTCACTGGCATTGACGACGGCGAAGAACAGACGGTGCTCGATTTCGGTGTAAAACCAGGTATGAACCGCGGTCTTATGGCCAACGCCGACCTGTCTTACGGCACAAAAGACCGCTATGCCGAGCGGCTAATGGGCGCATATTTCAACAGCGACATCAGGACAATGATCTTCGGCAATGCCAACAACACCAACGACATGGGATTTCCAGGAGGTGGCGGAAGGGGGTCGTTCGGACGCGGACGCAACGGACTCAACACCATGAAAATGGCTGCCGCCAACTTCAACTACAACAAGAAAGACCGATTCCAGTTTGACGGAAACGTGCGATGGAACCACAGCGACAACGACACACGCACGAAAAGTGCGGCAGAAAACTTCGTTAGCTCGTCGAATTCATTCACAAACAGCCTCAACCAATCGTTTTCGCGCAGCGACGAGTGGAACGCTCAGATGCGCCTGGAATGGAAACCCGACACGATGACCAACATTCTTTTCCGGCCGAAATTCAGTTTTTCGAAATCCGACGGAAAGTCAATTAACTCGTCGGCACAATTCAGCGACAACCCCTACAACTATGTATCGTCACCACTCGACACCGAATCACTGGAAAAACTCGCGGCAAACGACGCTCTTGTAAACACCAACCTCAACAATTCAATAAGCTACAGCGAATCGAAATCGGCAGGTGGAACGCTGCAAATAAACCGCAAGCTGGGCAACCGTGGACGCAACGTAACCTTGCGCGCCAGCATGGATTACAGCGAGTCCACAAGCAAAAACATCAACGTGAGCAAGGTAACTCTCTATAAAATAAAGAATGCCGAAGGCAACGACTCCACTTATTTCAAGAACAGATACAACATCGTTCCGTCGAAGAAATGGAGCTACACCGTTCAGGCAACATACAGCGAACCCATAATGCGCGCCACCTTCCTGCAGTTCAGCTACAAGTTCAACTCGTCGTTCACGCGCAACCGCCGTTCCACCTACGACTTCAGCCAAACCGACAACGACTTCATCACCGGCATAACTCCCGCCTACCGCTCATGGGACGAGTATCTCTCGACATTGGCCTACCCCTACGAGCACTACCGCGACGATGCACTCAGCCGCAACTCTGAGTACAGAAACTTCACGCACAACTTTGAACTCATGTTCAGAATGATACGCACCAAGATGCAACTGAATGCCGGTGTCATGGTGCAACCGCAGAATACGCATTTCGTGCAAGACTATCTCAGCGTGCACACCGACACGTCGCGCAACGTGACCAACGTTTCGCCCACCCTCGACTTCCGTTACCGGTTCAGCAAAGTGAGCAGCTTGCGCATCAACTACCGCGGCACCACATCACAACCAAGCATGTCCGACCTGCTTGACATAACCGACGACAGCGACCCTCTGAACATTTCGAAAGGTAATCCCGGGCTTAAACCGTCGTTCACCAACAACCTGTGGGCCGAATACAACAACTATTTCGAGAAGCGGCAACAGGCTATTATGGCGAGCCTGAATTACAGCACCACGCGCAACAGCATAGGCAGCAAGGTGACATACGACGACAAAACCGGCGGACGCACAGTGCGCCCCGAGAACATCAACGGCAACTGGAACATGTCGGGAATGCTTGTTTTCAACACCGCAGTAGACACTGCCGGATACTGGAACATCAACACGATGACCAACATTGCCTACAACAACCGCGTGGGCTATCTTGAACAGACTCAGAACGGAGGCACACAGAAAAACCTAACAAAATCGTTCGACCTCAACGAGCGGCTCGGTTTTTCATTCCGCAACAGTTGGCTTGAAGCCGAAATCGACGGCGCAATGCAGTATATGCGCACAAACAACAACCTGCAGGCAATGGCCAACCTCAACACATGGCAGTTCTCCTACGGCGGAACAATCAACATCACATGTCCGTGGGGCACGACAATATCAACCGACCTGCACCAAAACAGCCGACGCGGATACAGCGACAACTCGATGAACACCAACGAACTGGTGTGGAACGCACAACTGTCGCAAGGATTTCTGCGCGGCCGTGCCCTCACCGTGTCGCTGCAATTCTACGACATACTGGCTCAGCAAAGCAATTTCAGCCGTTCGGTTACGTCGATGAGCCGCAGCGACATCGAATACAACAGCATCAACAGTTATGCCATGCTGCACGTTGTCTATCGCCTCAACCTGTTTGGAAAACGGCAACAGCAACGGCAGATGCACGGACCGCGCGACGGCGAAAACCCGCGAATGATGCCTCCTCCGGGACGCGACATGAACGGCGGCTTCAACGGAAGACCGGGTTTCGGTCGGCCGCCAAGAATGTAATCCACGATCATTGTGGCCATAACCATACAGGCGACAAGCATCCTTAGCCGATGTTTGCCGCCTTTTTCATTTTCTTAAAAAATCAGAAAAGCAACTTGCGGACAATCTTTTACAACCGAAAAACCACTATATTTGCATAATACAGTCTACATCCATAAAAAGCACCAACCACAAGATTATGAGAAAGAAAACACTTATAGCAATTCTCGCCACTACCATAATGTCGGCAAACGCACAAGATGTCATCGGGCCATGGCACGGAAGCCTTGACTTAGGCCCTACTTCGCTGCGCTTAGCCATAAACGTGAATCCCGACAAAAGTGCCACTCTCGACAGTCCCGACCAAGGGGCTTACGGAATAAAAGGCAGTGCACAGTTTTTCCCAGAAGACTCTCTTTGCGTTGAAATACCGAGCATCGGCGCACGATATACCGCTAAGATCAACGACGGACAACTGAAAGGAACATTCACGCAAATGGGTGTTGCGCTCACACTATGCATGCAACGCGGCGCCATTGAAGTCAAGCGTCCGCAAACGCCCGTGCCTCCATTCGCATACACCACAGAAGAGATCGAATTCTGCAACGACGGTTCCGACCCTTCCACCGGCAATCAGCGGCCGGCCGGGGCCGCGAAGTTGTCGGGCACGCTCACCCTACCCCAGAATTTCAAGAGCGGTGGCACGATAGTAGTGATGGTGACTGGCAGCGGACAACAAAACCGCGACGAAGAACTGTTCGGCCACAAGCCATTTCTCGTAATGGCCGATTATCTGGCACGACACGGCATAGCATCGCTGCGCTACGACGACCGCGGCACGGCAAAGTCAACCGGCAATGCCGAGAAAGCCACCACATACGACAACATGCTCGATGCCGAAGCCGCAGTGAAAGCTCTGAGAAAGAGCCATCGTTTCGGCCGGATCGGGATTTTAGGACACAGTGAGGGCGGCACAATAGCCTATATGCTGGCGGCAAGAAAGCAAGCCGATTTCGTGGTGAGCATGGCTGGTCCGGCAATCAAGGGCGACAGTGTGCTGACAATGCAGAACCGCGACCTCATGCTTGCAAGCGGTCTCGATGCCGCCACCACAACGGCCTACTGCACCGCTCTGAGCCGCATCTTGAAAGACAAACAGTCAAACGAAAAGACAGCGATGCCACAAATGAAACTGGCTATGCTCACCGCCGACTTGCAGTTGCCTGCTGAACTGAAACAGAATCTGCTCGAAGTGATCACCACCGACAATGCTTGGCTCAACAATTTCATAGCCTACGACCCCGCCAACGACATAAGAAACACACGATGCCCGGTATTTGCCATGGGCGGAAGCAAGGATTTGCAAGTTAATCCGCAGACCAATCTCGATGCCACGAAGCGCCTGTTGCCAACAGGCAAGCACAATGAGGTGCGCCTCTATCCCGGTCTCAACCACTTGTTTCAGCCATGCTCCACGGGCATGATTGCCGAGTATGGACAAATAGACACTACCATCGACGAAACGGTAATGCGCGACATAGCCGAATGGATTGAGAAAACCAAATGACAACAACACTCCGAAAAGAAACATTCAAGAAACTCTTTTCAGCAGAAAGGCAGGACACCATCACCATTGGTTGTCCTGCCTTTTTGCTGAAAAACAAGGTTTTTATAACCAATATGGATTATTATTGCTAACTTTGCATTTCGTTATGGACAAACTTTTTCACCAGCGTTTCAGCACGAGAACATGTCTTCCGGCGGTGGTTCTCGCCTTGGCCGCGCTCCTGTGCTTTTGGATAAACAGCAGCATCTCGCCCATTGTGGGGCTTGTCGCCGGCCTGCTGAGTGTAAAGGCAACCGAGCGTCTGATAAACACCACCTACACCATAACCGCCGACGGACAACTTATCGTGTCGCAAGGACGGTTGTCGCGCCCCCGCACCCTACCCATTGCCCACATCATCGGCATAAGCCGCATTGCCGGTTCGCCGTTTGTTGCCGGCGGCATAGTGATTGAGTTTGCCGGCGGCAAGATGATCACCGTCAGGCCGGAAAACGAACAACGGTTTGAAAATGAACTGCGACATTGCATAAACACTATCGACAAACAGAACGACAAAAAATGAAACGTTACATATTACTGCTCCTTGCCTTTTTCATAGCAACGCTGCAAGGAGCCGCACAGGAAATAATCGAAAGCGACGACGAGAACTCACCCGCATCCGACACGGTGTTTTCCGACACCATTCCGCAAAGCGCCCTGTCGCTGCCATGGCCTCAGTCGGCAGTCGCCCAAATCGACCGTCTGCTGCAAAACGACATGTTCAACACCTCGCAGGTGGGCATAATGATATACGACCTCGATGCCGACTCGGTGATTTACCGCCATAACGAACGTCAACTCATGCGCCCGGCATCGACGATGAAAGTAATAACTGCTATCACGGCAATCGACAAATTGGGCGGCAGCTACCAGTTCAAAACCGACCTGTGCTACACCGGTGCGGTTGAAAACGGCACTCTGAAAGGCAACATCTATTGTGTGGGCGGTTTCGACCCGCGCTTCAACACCGACGACATGAAGGCTTTTGTCGAGGCCATACACAAGATGGGTGTCGACACAATACGCGGCACCATATACGCCGACAAGACGATGAAAGACGCTGCACAGTATGGCGAAGGATGGTGTTGGGACGACGACAACCCCGTGCTCTCGCCTCTGCTCGTGGGCCGCAAGGATGTGTTTGTAGACCGATTTCTGCATGAACTGCGCGAGGCAGGCATCGTTGTCGATGCTTTCACGGCCTCAGGGCGCAAGCCCGACGATGCTTTCTGCATCTGCCGCCGGTTTCACACCATCGACCAAGTGCTCATGCGCATGCTCAAAGAGAGCGACAACCTGTATGCCGAGTCGATGTTCTACCAGATTGCGGCAAGCACCGGCAACCATCCGGCAACGGCAAAAAGCGCACGCGCCGTGGTCAACCGCCTCATAAGCAAGCTCGGGCTCGATGCCTCACGTTATGCCATAGCCGACGGTTCCGGACTGTCGCTCTACAACTATGTCACCCCCGAACTCGAAGTGATGATGCTGCGCTACGCATTCTTAAACAGCAACATCTATCTGCATCTGCACCCGGCTCTGCCACAGGCGGGTGTCGATGGCACGCTGCGCAAGCGCATGCACGGCACGTTCACAAAGTCAAACGTTTATGCAAAAACCGGCACCGTGACCGCAGTGAGCAGTCTGGCCGGCTATTGCACGGCTGCCAACGGCCACCGTCTGGCATTCTCAATAATCAACCAAGGGCTGCGGCACGGAAAGAACGGACGCGCTTTCCAAGACCGTGTGTGCACCATTCTGTGCCAGCCATAACCCATGACCGGCCAACGACACCACCCACTACCGTGATTACCGACGAACTTATATACCGCATCAAGCAGGACTTTGGTTTTGTTCCCACCCGAGAACAGGACAAAGCCCTGCTTTCTTTTGCCCGTTTTCTCACCGACCGCGACGAACGTGCCGCCTACATACTGCGCGGTTCGGCCGGAACGGGAAAGACAACTCTATCGGGGGCAATCGTGCACACGCTGCGCAAGCTGCACCAGAAAGTAGTGCTGCTCGCGCCTACGGGCCGTGCCGCCAAGGTGCTCGCCCTCAATTCGGGCACCGCCGCATACACCATCCACCGCCGCATATACCGACAGAAAAAGCTGGAAGGGGCCTTTTCGCTCGCTCCCAACATGCACTCCGACACACTTTTCATCGTAGATGAGGCATCGATGATAGCCAACGAAGGACTGCGCGAAAGTGTTTTCGGCACGGGCCGACTGCTCGACGACCTCATAATGTTTGTATATTCCGGACGCAACTGCCGCCTCATGCTTGTCGGCGACAAGGCACAGCTGCCGCCTGTGGGCGAAGAAGAGTCGCCCGCACTCAGTGCAACATTCATGGAGGGCTACGGACTAAAAGTCTATCAGGCCGACCTCGACGAGGTGCTTAGGCAAAGCCGCGAGTCGGGCATACTCTACAATGCCACCACAATACGCAACATGATAACCCACGACGAGGTTACGCAGTTGCCCAAAATACGCTTCTCGTGCTTTGCCGACATCGTTATGGTGCCTGGCGACGAGCTCATCGAGTCGCTCGCCTCAAGCTATTCGGCCGTAGGCATCGACGAAACCATGGTGGTGACACGCTCAAACAAGCGTGCCAACATCTACAACAACGGCATACGCAACACGGTGCTTTGGCGCGAGGAGCAGCTCTCTACCGGCGACATGCTCATGATTGTGAAAAACAACTACTACTGGACCGAACTTGACGCGGCAAACAATGCCAAGGCGGCACGCCAGAACGGCAGCGGAGAGGAGCAGAAGATGAACGGCGACACGGCCGACAACAACCCGGCCGACGGACTGGCCACACCGGGATTTCTGGCCAACGGCGACAGAGCCACGGTGCAGAGGGTGCGCAACCAACGCGAACTTTACGGTTTTCATTTTGCCGATTTGTGGCTGCAGTTTCCCGACTACGACAACTATGAACTGCAAGTTACCGTCATAACCGACAGTCTGTCAACCGAGGCCCCGGCTCTCACGAGTCAGCAAAACAAGGCCCTGTATGAGAATGTAATGGAGGATTATGCCGACATACGCACACAATCAGAGCGCATAAAGAAACTAAGGCAAGACCCCTACTACAACGCCGTGCAGATAAAATATGCCTATGCCGTGACATGCCACAAGGCGCAGGGCGGACAATGGGCGCATGTGTATGTTGACCAGGGCTACATGACCGACGAGATGCTATCGCCCGACTACATACACTGGCTCTACACGGCTTTCACACGAGCCACCGAAAAGTTGTTTCTGGTGAACTGGCCGAAAGCGCAGACATGTGCCGACGACAACAACCAGCAAGACTGACCGCACGCCGTTGATGTTTTTTAATAAGCTTTTCTTGGGCTTTTGCACCACAATAAGTAATTTTGCCGACATCATTATTTTTCATTTATAACTCAATGCACTTATGAAAGCAAACAGAATAGTTACATCAATACTGCTCGCACTGTTATTCTTCGCACTGCCGGCAAGCACATTCGCACAAACCGACGGCACCGCCGACGACCCCGACACCAAGTATGCCACCGAACTGTTGAAGCCTGGCACTCCCGCACCCGACTTCGCCCTTGCCACCCCCGACGGCAAAACCGTAAAACTGTCAGACTATCGCGGCAAGTATGTCGTGATTGATTTCTGGGCATCGTGGTGTCCCGACTGCCGCAAGGATGCCCCTGAAATAGTGGCCATGCACCACAAATACAGCGGCGACAACGTGGCCTTTATAGGCGTGTCGTTTGACACCGACAAAGAGGCCTGGGTGAAAGCGCTTGCCAAACTCGGCATAGAATATACGCAAGTGAGCAATCTGAAGAAATGGAAGGAAACCGAGGTATCGAAAGCCTACCACCTAAACTGGATACCGACACTTTATGTCATCGACCCCGACGGCAACGTAATGCTCGGCACAGTAGTGTCGAGCAAGGTGCGGGCATTGCTCGAACTTGTGGGCAACCCGTCGTAACCCTTATCCACAAACGCATTTCATGCCTTTCACGCTCACCGTCAAACTGCTCGAGGAGTGGTTTGCATGGTTCAACACATGCTATTTCGGCGGCGAGATGCCAATGCCGCGTCTTGCCCTATCAAAGGGCCGCACACGCCTCGGCACAATGTCGTTTTCGTGGCGGCGCACCCTGCTCGGAATCAAAAAGACCGGCTTCACCATTCGTGTGAGCACCTATTACGAATGCACTGAACGCGAGTTTCAAACGGTGTTGCTGCACGAGATGATACACTACTACATCGTGTTCAAAAACCTGCACGACACCTCGGCCCACGGGAAGGTATTCCGTGCAATAATGCAGAAAATCAACCGAGAGCACGGGTGGAACATAAGCGTGTCGGCATCGATGCGCGGCAAGACTGTGTCGCAAGCCGCACTGCAACGCAAAAACCTTGTAGTGCTCGCCATAACAATGACCGACGGCACACACATGATGACCGTTGTCAATCTGCGCTGCGCACAGGCCATCGACCGGCAAGCCGAAATGACGCCGCAGATTGCGTCGCACCGGTGGTACAGCACCAGCTTGCCACAATTCGGCACCTTTCCGCAAGTGCGCACACTCAGGGCGCGCAAGGTTACAAACGAGTTTTACGAAAGCACAACGGCGGCCATGACCCCTTTGGTAATAAAACGGCGGTAGCGGACAAGAAAGCCCGCTACCGCCGTTTTTCGTCAATATTCTGCGGTTTCAATTCTGCGCCATTACATGCAAGCCACGCTGCACATCACATGCTATCCGAATATTATCAGCACCGAACCGGCAATCATTATCGCAGCACCCAACAGTTTCTTGCCTATGCCGTGCTCGTTGAAAAGCCGGTAGCCAAGCACTATGCTCACGATAGTTGATAGCTGGAACAGGGCCAAGCCATAGCCCACGTTGATGTGGCGAAACGTATAGTTGGTTGTGTATTGCATAGTGCCGATGCACACTATGAGTGCAACAAACGCCAACCATTCTCTTGGCGTAGTTTTTTTAATGTCGCCTTTCAAACCGGCACGCGACACTACAATCTGCAGAAACGAGAACAACGCTCCTGCCCAACACCATGCCACAAACGATATTGTGGTGTCGGAATAAAGTATCACCTTCTTTATTATCACCGCCTCAATGGCCGTAAGCACCATGGCCAGGATGCGGTAACGTATTTCGCGGTTGCGCAACAGCCCCCATGAAAAGCCTTCGTCGGTAGTGTCGAACACGAAATAGCTGCCCGCTATAATCACTGCCACACCAGCAAGACCCATCAACGAGGGCAGTTCGCCAAGCATTATCGCTCCCACCGCCATGCCCACGACCGACTTGTAGGAGTTTATCGGACCGAGCACCGAGAGGTCGCCGCCACGCAATGCCATGACAAGAAAACCGTTGCCCACGGCACCGAACACTCCGCCAAGGGCCGCATACATCCAGAACTGCCACCTGAGCGCGCCCCACTCCACATTCCATGCCAACGCTATGCACACGATGCTGAGCAGCACATAAGACATGAAATTCACCACAAGCGGGTCGTGCCCATTGCCTGTGAGACGCTTCTGAAAGACATTTGAAAGCGGATTCGACAAAATGCGCAGCAGTATCGCGATGTAGGTAAGTATCATCTTTCAGCTACTTTTATGATGCACGGCTCTACATTGCTGCTTAACTGCGGCTCACCTGAAATCCCTTCGTGCACAAGCTCATCTCCACAAAGCGAGCCTTGGCATTGGGACGGTTGTCTGAAAGCAGCTTGCGTATGCGTGCTGCCGCTTCAACGTCTTTGGCCACCATATACAGATAGCCACCGCCTCCCGCCCCCGGCAACTTGTAGCCAAGGCACAGGTCGTCGATGATCGACGTGAGCTGCTGCACTGCCGCGGGGTTGGTGCCGCTGTCGAGAAGTTGGTTTTGCTCCCATGTCTTGCGCACCAAACTGCCCATGCGGTCGAAATCGACACGCTGTATAGCATCGAACATGCTCATGGCGTGGCTCTTCATCTCACGCAAGAGCGCCAGTTCGCGGTTTTCGTTGAGGAACATCTTGCGCACAATCTCGGCCAGAATAGTCTTTGCCGTGCGTGTTATGCCTGTGTAATAAAGCAGATGACAGGCCCTGCATTCGGGCTGCGTGAAGAGGTCGGAAGGCAAGTAGCGCACCTCGGGACTTTGTGCGAAGCCCTTTTCTGTCTGCAAAAGTTTCACGCCCGGCAGCAAGCCGCCAAACTGGTCTTGCCATCCTCCGCCCGTGGTGAGCAGTTGCTCGAGCACGAGTGTGCGGTGGCCTATTTGTGCCTTGTCCCATCCGAGACCGCAGAAATCGCTAAGTGCGCCGAGCACTGTCGAGGCAAGCAAGCTGCTCGTGCCAAGTCCCGACCCGGCGGGAATGGCCGAAAGCAGCGTCACCTCGATGCCGCATCCGAAGGCTTCGAGTTGCGAACGCAACGAAGCATGGTTTTCCTTGCAGAATTGCGGAATAAATCCTGCGAGGCACAGTGCCGCCTTGGGTATGGAAAATGGCGACCCCACCACATTGCATGCGGCAAGTTGTGCGAATGTCTCTATCGTTTCCGATGCGCCGAGGTCGATGCTCCGCAACACTATGTGCGGCTCGGAACACGGTTTCACATAAGTCTGCAACGGCGGCTGACCGTTGAGTTCAACCGCGAGGTTCACCACGTTGCCGCCCTCCATGAGGCAGAACGGCGGCGTGTCGGTCCACCCTCCGGCTATGTCGATGCGCACCGGCGAGCGCCCCCACACTATCTGGTCGGCATATACCGACAGTTTCGGGCTTTGCCTCTCGTTGAGTGCATCGCGCGTCAAGCCCTCGCGCAGCAGCGTAAAGGCTTCACCCTCGTGCATCGTCGGGTCGTTGCCCGACAGGCGCTCGGTCTCGGCACGAAACATGGCATCGCGTGTGCGCGTAAGCAACGGTGCATCGCCGGGCAGCGGTTGCGGCATTTCTATGTTACATTTTGCATATTCGTGTGCAGCAGCTTCAAGGTCGGTCTGATAGAACACGCTGTGCCTCCAGTTTCGGGCAAGCACCGGCCAGTTTTTCGCGCGCAATTTTTCGCGCTGATCCACAAGCCGCCGCAGATTTGCCTCGGCACTTATTTCGTCGGCACTCATGCGACGTGCATTTTGCCAAATTGCCTTACCCTCGGCCAACTGCGGCTCGCCCGTCATCCATCGCAGCACAAGCCCCATGTCGTGCATGTTGTCAACCACCGGGAAAAGCCGTGCCGACTGCAAATCGGCGCGGCCCTCGATAGTCATGATGTCAACGCCGCGCGCGCCGGCCCACTCTGTGAACGGCAGTCCTAGATACTCCACCTCGTCGAGCGCGCCACGGAACTTGTCGTTGAATCCGTAGGGACGCACGGCAAAGCCGGCCTCGCCTATGGGCACGACATCGACACATTGTCCGCAGTCGAGGTGCAGCGTCCAGTCGTTTTCGGGCACGCCCGTGACTATGTTGTCGCGTGTGAGCGTCCACTTGTCGCCCACTACGGCATTCTCAATCCACACATTGCGGTTGTCGGGAGTCCATTTACGCAGCACCTCGGTGTTCTGCACGAATATCGACGGATGCGGTTTGCGGTCGTGGTGCATAATCTCGCGTTGGTCGTTCACGAGATTTTGTATTGCGAGCATCGACGAAAGCAGTTCGTGCGATGTGCCGAAATGATAGAACTCGCCGCCCGGCAACGGCAGGATGGCCACTTTAAGACTGTTCACTTCGCTGTCGGCAACCACCGGATGTGTGCCGAGTGCGCAGCCAAACTCGCCATACATGTCATAGTAGCCCACCTCGTCGCCGCTCACCGAGTGTTGCACGAGTGTCTTCACGGCGCGGTCGGACAACAGCCACACGCCAATGTCGGTGAGGTAGAAATGGTCGTTGAGCAGCGACGACAGAGTTTCTACCGACGGTTTCTGCAACATGCATTTCAGTTCGGTGGGTTTCTCGCGCGACGAAACAAACACCCCGTGGTCTTTGGCTATCTCTGGGCCGAGCCACAGTCCGTAGCACACGATGTCGGCATCGGGTATTGCCTGCAACGGTTCGGTGGAACGTATGTAGACATCGCCGCTCACTATCATCGTGTGCAGGTTGCCGGGTGCGATGTCCATTATGCGTTTGTAGAGCGGCACCTGCAACGAAAGCAGGTTTTGCGAAAGGCGTTGTCCGCGTTCCCAACGGAATATTGGCAGCGGGGTGAGAATCTTGCCCGAAGGGGCATACGACGGAAGTCGGCGGCTTTGTCCGCCCGCATGCAGCAACAACCGCTTGTCGGCCGCGAGCCATTCGTCGAAACTTTCGCCTTGGTTTTCGGCATCGTAGGCAGCCTTCAAGAGCCACGCCGTTCCGCCGCCCGAACCGAGTTTGCGGCCCACCGGGTCGTTGGTGCAGAACCATTCGCCATGCGGAAGGCCGGTTATATCGTGGAAACAATCAACGAGATTGGGGGGCAATGACAATAATTTCTTCATCGTTTCGCTTAGTTGTGGATTGTATTTTATCTTGTGCAAAGTTACGAAAAGAACGCGATTAAAAGGTTCTTTCGCCCAACCAAAATTTGCTTTTGCAGCGTTGCGCGGCCGCTGCACACGCATCGGGCAGCCGCCATACGCATGTGCGGCGGTTGGCACACGCACGCGCTGCGGCTGCCGCAAATAGCAAAATAGCAAAAGCGGCGGTGCAATGACAAGCAAAACATGCAAGAATCAGCTTATGCCTTTTCGGCCGATAACCCCAGAAAGACACGCCGAGAGCAATGCCAGGGCCGGCACACAAGCCAAGATAAAGGTGTAGATGAAAAACTGCCGGTAGCCCACGACATGGAGCACTGCACCCGATGGCATTGCCGAAAGCATAAGCATGAAGGCAGAAAGGCCGACGGCAAAGGATCGCCGCATAAGGCTGCAGGTGCCGCGCGCAAGCAAAGCCACGAGCGCATTGCATGCCGCGATGCCGAAACCGCACAACAGGCCCGCAGCAAAAAGACACGCGCCAACGGCGAGAAGACCGGCCGACAGGTTGAAACTGAGATAAAGATAGAAGGCATCGCCGGCTGCCAATGACGCCGACATGGGCGCCAACCATCGCCGCAAACCATAACGGCTTATTGCCGACAAACCTACAACAAGCCCAATTGCGCCGCCTGCCACGCCTGCCGTGCCCTGCACAAGACCATATTCCTGTGGCGACAAGCCCATGCCACCGTTGTGAAGGGCATCTACGAGAAACAGTTGGGAGGCAAAAGAGGCGAAGCCCATCGGCACAATCATAAGCACAAGAAGCGACGACCATTTCACACGTCCATGGGCCACGAGCGCCATGCGCGCCACATCAATCATACCCCACCGGCATAAACCGCGCTCAGAACCGGCTTGAACGGCAGGACGACGGCACCTTCCCAGCACACAACTGTTGAAGAGCCATACCACAGCAAACGCACCAGCAACAGCATAGCACACGCAACTCCACGAATAACGCACACTGCGCGTAATCACCTCAAGGTTGCCGGCAACCATTGCAAGCACTCCGGCTACGGCCATGACTGCTGCCGCCCGTGCGAATATCGCGGCACGCCAGGCATGGCCCAAACTGTCGCCGGCATTGACGGGAGCACAGAAACGGCATACGGCGACATTGTGGAACACTGCGGCCGAAGTGCAGAACAAAAGGAAGCACAAGGTGCCTTGCAGCCAATATCCGCCCGGCAAGGTGAAAGCCAGTGCCCACAAGGCCACGGCCGAGACAAACTCGGCCGACGTTATCCACATCTTTGCGGTGCCGGTAAAACCCGAGACAATCTTTTCGACAAACGGACGCGCCACCAAAGGCAGATAGAGAAGCGACAAAATTATTGTAGTTTCGGCAACGGGCAAACCGAAACGGCTGAACAAGACAATGACAAGCAAGGCAAAAGCAAAGGCAAGACCGTCGGCAAACAACATTGGCACAAGCATCAGCCACTCAGGCACACCTGTTCTGCGAGGCGTGCCTTTCATGGCCGATTGTTGTTTTTTGCGTTGTCGTTTAGTCATATAATCGAGGCAATCACTTTTGCCATGCGCCGCATTCAGCCTCGTTCACAACACACAGTTGCAGTGGCCTGACACGGCAGCAAGCTGACGGATCTTCATTTCTTCATTCCAAACTTGGGGTCAATCTTCACAAACATGCACACGGCAATGGTGCACAGGCAGCACAACATCGTCCACACGAAGAAATGGCGGTAGCCTATCGTTTCCTGAAGCCACCCTGCCGCCATGCCGGGAAGCATCATGCCAAGAGCCATGAAGCCCGTGCAAATGGCATAATGCGAAGTCTTGTGCTCTCCCTCGGAGAAATATATGAGGAACAACATGTAGGCCGTGAACCCGAAGCCATAGCCAAACTGCTCGATGAACACGCATGCATTGACGACAAAGAGCGAATGGTTTTGGAAATAGCTGAGGTAGACAAACGTGAGACAAGTGAGCGACATGCTCCATGCCATAGGCCACAACCAACGCTTCAAACCGCCGCGTGCCGCCACGATGCCGCCTATTATGCCGCCGAGCGTAAGACCTATTATGCCCACAGTGCCGTAGACAAAGCCCACCTGTCCGGTGGTGAGCCCGAGGCCGCCTTTGTCTATCGGGTCGAGAAGGAAGGGATTGATGAGTTTCACGAGCTGGGCCTCTGGCAGACGGTAAAGCAACATGAAGAGTATTGCCACGCCAGCCTGGGGCTTGGAGAAGAACGACTTGAACGTTGCGAGAAACTCCCTTACGATATTGGCAGCAGTGACATTGCGTGCAGCATGGTCGGTGGCCGGACGCGGAAGAATGCAACTGTGATATAAGGCACAGGCCAGGAAGAACACCGAAAGCACGGCAAACACCACGAGCCAAGCCAACGGAATGTCGCCCGACGTGCCTACAAACGAGGCGCGAGTGGCCGAAGTGAGTTTCGGGTCGATGTGAAACAGCAGATAAGCCGTCTTGTCCCAGTTGGCCGGGGTGAACTCCAGACGCGTAGGACAACGGCTCTGGTCGAGCGCGATGCTTTGGTCGCCCGACTTGAAAGAGAAATTCAAGACAACCGTGCGGCCGTCTTCAGGGCGTGCACTAAGGCGCACTCCGACAACGGCCACATTGCCCACGGCATCGGTTGTCTGCCTGTCTTCCTCGCCGAAGGTGTCGTGCACCCACGCCGTGAACATCGCTCCAAGGCCTTCGTCGTATTCTTTCTTAGCCTGCACTGCCTGTGTCTTCGTGGCCGCGCTCATGTTCTTGGCAAAGCCATTGGCTTCGTTCAACGCACAAACACTGTCAACAATGGCTGCCACACGAGCTTTGGCCTCTGCCGTGCTGCCTCCCTCGGGAGTGACGCCGGCTTTCAGCACAGGCGCAGTGAGCTCGAAACACAAGTCGCGTGAAGCGTTGCCTGTGCCCGATTTTTCAGCCGCCGTGCCTTCTCCCGCAGCCACCTGGCGTTCAGAAGCAAACCCAGGCACAACCAGCACATTGGAATATTGGGGCGAAGCCTCAACTGTTATTTCGGCAGGAGCAAGCCCTGTTGATGTCTCGATGTAGCCTGCAAGTATCACGAGAAGGCCTTGTCCGGCCACCGTGGCTATGCGGTAGAAAGTGCTTCTGATGCCCACATAAAGCGACTGCTGGTGTTCGGTAAGCGCGTGCATATAGAATCCGTCGGCCGCAATGTCGTGGGTTGCCGACGTGAATGCCGACAACCAGAAAAAGGCCAAAGTGAGTTGGAAGAACAACGATGCAGGAACGGTGAATGCAATACCTGCAAATGCAACTGCAAGAACAGACTGCATGGCAACCGTCCACCATCGTTTTGTCTTGGCAAGATCGACAAACGGGCTCCAGAACGGCTTTATCACCCACGGCAGATAGAGCCATCCCGTATAAAGGGCAATATCGGTGTTGGATATGCCGAGACGCTTGTACATGATGACCGATATTATCATCACAGCCACATAAGGCAGTCCCTCGGCGAAATAGAGAGTGGGCACCCACGACCACGGGCTTTTTGAAAAATTCTTCATACGATGTGTTTCTTTGTCAATATATGCGTTTCACTTCGGCGTTTTGGTAGTAGTGCAAGAGTATTTGCATGTAGTTGTAGCCACGTTCGCCCATCACGGCAGCACCTATCTGGCACAGGCCGACGCCATGTCCCCACCCTGCTCCGATGATTGCAAATTTCTGCGGCAGTCCGTCAACGACATCTTCCTTGTCTACAACAAATGCGCTGCTATACAAATGGGTGTCGCTCAGCGTGCGGCGTATCTCAAGTTCCTTTCCCACAGTGAACGCGCCTTTGGTGCCTACAATGCGCAGTTTGCTTATACGTCCGCTTTTTCCGCGCTCCACGGGCACGAGGTCAACGATATACCCGAGGTCGAGCTTCAGCTTTTCGCCAACGAGAGTGCGCAGCTTTTCCTGTGAGTATTCCACGCGCCAACGGTAGAAATCGGCGGTTTCGCGGTCGTAGTCGTTGAGCACCTGGCTCAACACCTTGCCGTCGTTGGTGTTGCAGAACGATGCAGGAGAGTTTCTTATCCACTGTTCGGCCGTCTTCTCGTCGGTAAGGTCGGGCAGAGCATTTTCTCCTTCCAAGCCTTCGGCATCGCAGTCGCGCACGGCCTTCAGGTAGGGCTTTGTTATGTTTTCCCAGCAATACTGGAACTCTTCGGTCACTCCGCCGCAGCACTTGCTGAAACGGGCATCGCATATTTCATTTCCGTTCACGAGGATTTCGCCGCATGTTGTGCGCACCGCCTCCGACACATGCGGACTTGTTGCCTTTGTGATGCCCTGGTAACGCTGGCAGTGATCGTCGGCGCAGACATCGAATATGGTGTGGTCTTCGCGGTCATACCATTTTATAAGTTCGTCGTCTTTGCGTATGAACGAGAAGAAACCGCTGCCTCCGTTCTGCTTGAGCCGCCGCTGTTCCATTTGCGCAAGCAGCCAGCTTCGCGACACAACTGCATGTGCCTTGAGCAGCTCGAGGCTCGAAGTGGCGCGCATCTCGCTTGAAATCACGCTTTCAAGATAGCTTTCCACGGGCAGTTCGTTGATTGCGCAGACGCTGTCGGAGTCAACGACAAGACGCAAAACACCAAGAAAAGTCTGCGTTTCGGTGCGTTCCCAATGGAAGTTCACGCCTATCGTCACATCGTGAAGCGAGAACGACGCGTCGGCGGTTTGCGGGTGGAATGTGAGTTCGCGGTATTGGTTTCCGTTCCACAATATGCCGCCTTCGGAAAATTCCACCACCTGTTCGCCTTCTATGAGGTTGCCTTTGGCCATATACGGACGGTTTAAGGAGAAGCATATCTTGGCTCCGCTGACGATTCCGACAGATATTGTAGGCTGCTTTCCGGCGAAATGTCCGCTTGCAGCCAACCGCCCGGCGGCTATTGCACGGAGTTTGGCCACGGTGTCGGAAAAATCGCTTTCGCCGATAGCGCACTCACGCAAAATGTCCAAGGCACGCTCCGGTGTGATGTTTTCAAAGTCGGCCTGACGCGGCGTAATGATGAGTCCGGCCATGTCGAGAGCCCCCGGACTGACAAGCATCTGCGTGGAATCGGTGGCCGAATAGCAGTCGGGGCGGTGCTTGGCACGCGGTATTACCACGGCGAGCATCGTGTCGGCATCGCGCCATGCCACTATGTTCATCATGGGTTCGGTGTCGCCGCCACGCATGGGCAATGCCGCATAGAGCTTGCGGAAAAGTGCCTCGCCCACCGAAGGGCGCGTGCAACGCACCACGAAGGCCGGCACGGCAAAGTCGGTTATGGCCGCGATGTCTCCATGTCCGTTGTCGGAGAGCAGCACATCGAGGTTGCGGCTGAGTCGGGGCCAGTCGGTCTGCAACGGCAGCAGTCCGCTTGTTCCGGCTTGCAGGTGCATGTGGTCGGGGGCCGACGCCCCGCATTTCGGTCCGTTGTAGAACACCATGAGTTCGGGATACTGGCCGAGTATCTTGTATATTTCGCCGTAGCATGCGCTCACGCTCTGCGGTTTGTGTGTGCGTGAAGGAATGGTGTAGTGTGCGGGCAATATGGGGAACGGGTTGACAAGGAGTGTGAAATTACGGTCTACCGGTTTGGCCATTTGCTCCTTGGGACGGTTGTACTCACACAGGAAACATGGCCGTTTGGCCAAAGCGGCATTGTCGATCTTGGCTCCGGTAGACACGATGCGCGCCGGATTGAACTGCACTTTAAGTGTAGTTTCGCCGCAGACAAGCTCGCGTGTGGCGACGTCGCGCAAGTCGCGGAAATGCTTTCGTGCCTCATCCCATGTTTCCAGTTGGCGGTTGAAGAAGCGTTGCAAAGCTCCGTCGTTGACCATTGCACCGCTGGTGGCCGCAAGTTTACGGCGTGCCGATATTTCGAGCGTGCGCAAACGGTCTTTGTAAAGATTGTTGGCATTCACTTTCTCCACGCTCAGCGCGGCGTCGCTGTTGCCCTCCCAACGCCTGCACAGATAGAGTTCGTCGTATATGCGCCCTATGCGGTAGGTACGGCTGAATGCCAATCCGAGAGCATAATCCTCGCCATAGCTGGTGTTGGGGAATTGTATTTGCCTTGCTATCGGGGTGAAGAATGCGCGCGGTGCGCCCAAGCCATTTATGCGCAGCGCGTTGTTGGGGCCGTTGATGTCGGTCCACTCGCGATGGTCGATAAGTCCGGGAGGCAATGTGTTGAGCGCGAAATCGCACATGCGGTAGCTTCCTACTATCATCGCCGCGCCCTGACGATAGAATTCATCAACGATGCGTTGCAGTGTATGGACCGACGAATAGAGGTCGTCGCTGTCGAGCTGCACGGCAAAGCGTCCGCAAAGCGAGTTGTCGAGCGCGAGGTTCCAGCATCCGCCTATGCCGAGGTCGTGGCGTTGCGGAATGATGTGTATGAGCCGTTGGTCGGCCGAAGCAAGTTCTTTGAGTATTTCGGTTGTGCCGTCGGTGGAGTGATTATCGACGACAATGACATTGTATTTGAACGAGGTTTTTTGCCCGAGTGCCGACTTTACAGCGTCGGCAACAGTGCGGCAGCGGTTGAACACGGGAATGATGACCGAAGCCTCGACGGCGAAATTCTGTTCACGATAGTCGGGCTTGCGGTAGGCCGAGGTGTCAACGGTTGCGCCGATTTCATTGAGATGCCGCGTTACGGCGTGCTCCATTTCGATTTGCACATCGCGGTTGCGCGGGTTAACATAGTCAAACTGTTTCTCGCCGCTAAGGCGGTGGTCGGTGAGAATCTCGGTGTAAAGATATTCATTAATGTGGAACAGCTTCGCCTTGCGGCTAATGAACAGGCGCAAGTCGTAGAAGCCTGCCCAACGGTAATCTTGTGTGTGGGGTGCGGCGGCATACTCGCGAAGCAGCGACGAGCGCATAAGCACGAGTTGTCCGAAATCGAAATCGTCACGCACGCTGCCTTCCTGATAGTCAATCACGGGATGCCGCTCAACCATTCCGCCGTTATCTGTTAAATGGTCGGCATACACAAGACCGGCATTGCTGTCTTCGGCCACGCGCAACAACCTTTCCAATGCATTGCTTCCGAGCGTTACAGGAGTCGTTTTCAGACTCAACAACACATATTCGGCATCGGTGCTCATGGCTATTTCAAGCATTGTGCCGAGCGATGTCAGGCCGTCGGCGGCCATCAGACGGCAACCGTCGGGCGCATCGGCTGCCTCGGCTGCCTCTGGTGTCATAAGAAGGTGTATATGTTGGATTGTCTTGCTTTGACGCAACACATGCAGCATCGGCATGACAGCATCAAAATCGTCGCAAGGCAAATAGCAGTCAATTTTTTCTCTCATCGTTAACGTGTGTTTTTATAGTTATTGCAAATTTACCTAAAAGTGGGCAAAAGAACAAACTTATACTCCTTTTTATTCTTAGCCACGCTGCAATGTGCCGCTGCCGTAAACAGTGTGCCGTCAAACCGTAAAAGCGCATTTTGGCAATATCGCCAACCATATCTGCAATAGGATTATCGCCTTCGCACCGACCTTGTCTTGCAATAGTTCATAAAATTAAATACAGGAAACATGCATAAAGTGGTGCTTTTGTAGAATATTGTTTGTAACTTTGCCTTGTCAGCAATGCTTTGGCAGACAGGCACAATGCAGCACCGTGCCCTGATGCGGAGCTTGCCCGGCAACCGTTTATAAATATAACCGCAGAAACACTTGCCCGAATGTACAAACCAGCATGCTGCACATTAAAAAAAAACACATGCCCATGAAAACCCTATCGCTGCTTATGGCGGCACTAATCCTTACACCTGTCCTACGGGCACAGACGCCCTCCTACCCAAAAGCCGAATGGGACAGAGCCAAAGTGATATTGATGCACACTCCCGGCGAAGAACTGTTTGACGGCGTGATACATCCGTCGGCAGGACTTTTTGAGCACTATTTCGATGTGCAAAGTGCGGCAAGAGAGCATCAGGGATATATTTCCAAGCTCGAGCGCAACGGCATCAAGGTTTACCGCGTGGCCGACATCCTGGAACATCTTGACACCGACACCTTGCGAAACCTTGCTTCACAGACGCTCGTCTACGACGTAAGCCAAGTAAATCCCGCCGACACGGCTTCATGCGGAGAGGCTTACCGACAACAGACTCTTCACCAGATGACACGCGCCGACCTGATACGCTGCATACTGTTACAACCCACTGTCAGACTGAGAAGCGTGGACAACAACACCAATCTGGAAGCCGACTACCTGCACCACTCCCTGATGAACCTGTATTTCACGCGCGACCAGAGCATAACCACTCCCCGGGGACACATCATATGCAGGATGAATTCTTCACAACGACTGCCCGAAACACGCATAATAAAGAGTTGTTACTACTTTCTCGGACTGAAACCTGTCTTGGAAATTGCAGGCGACGGCCGACTGGAAGGCGGCGACTACATTCCGGCAGGCAACGTGGCTTTCATCGGACGCGGCATGCGCACCAACACCGAAGCAATAAAACAAATAATGGAAGCAGATGCTTTCGGGCACGACACGATAGCGGTTGTTGACGACCACAAGCACTGGCAAATGCAGATGCACCTCGACACCTACTTCAACATCATCGACCGCGACCTGTGCACAATGGTTACAAGCAGGCTCAACGCAAAACCCGGACAACCCGAACATGTGACCGTTGACCTCTATACCAGGAAGCCCGGCACCAAGAAATACCGCCTCGACAAGCATGACATTCCCTTTGTTGACTACTTGCACGAAAGGGGATTCACAATCATACCTATCAACCAGGCCGATGAGATGCATTATGCCAACAATTACCTGACAATAGACAGGCGGCACATAATGATGGTGGGAGGACAGTCGGCAGAGCTTGCTGCCGATTTGAAAAAGCACGGTGTCAACGTTGAATGGGTGCCGCTGGAAAGCCTCATCGACGGTTATGGAGCAGCCCACTGCATGACTCAAGTGCTGCAGCGGGCTGCCCAACAATAAAGAGAAGAAAGGAGTTTTATCCACCGAAAGGTTTATTTCGCATATACCGAGAATTTCTCGACAAGCGCACCCTTGGTGTCATACATGTCAAGGTGCAACTCATTGCCCTCGGTCCAACCCGAGATGACATGGTTTAACGAGTTGACGACAACGGGGAATTTCACCTCGTTGTCGGGTTTGCACACATAGTGGCGGTGCAAGTGTCCCGAAAGCATCACGTCGATGCCGGCCTCGTTGAGTATGGGCACAAACTTGTTGAGCACCTCATATTGCCCATGCCACATGTCCTTGGCAGGCCGCGGCGGCATGTGAGCCACAACGACACGGAACTTTGCATTCCTGAAGTCCTCGCTCTTCACGGCCTCGCGCAGCCACTGTGCCTGCTCTGTGCGGTAGTTGTCATAATCGGTTATACCACTATACTCAAGGTCGGTGTCGGGCTTGTCCTCACCCGTATCGAGCATTATGAAGCACACCGGACCTTGCGAGAACATGTAGTAAAGGTGAGGATCGCGTGGCGAGAAGTAGTTTTGGCAGTGTGTGGCAAACTCGCCGCGCGTTTCGTGGTTGCCGCGTGTGTAGTAGAGCGGCTTCTCTTTGGCAAACAGTTTCACTGCTTCGTCCATAAAACCCGTGAAAATCTGTTCTTCGCTGCGCAACTGCGACACCATGTCGCCGTTGAATATCACCATGTCTTTCTTCTTGTAGTCGGCAGCGTTCATCAAAGCCGTTATGTCGCCTTGGCGCGCATGTATGTCGTTAACGACGGCAAACGAGGTTTCTGCCTTGTGCGTGTCGTTTGTGCGGAACATCGGCGGCAGACTGGTGTAAACGTCAATGGCTTCGGTTTTGCCGTAAGTCACCTCCCACCCTTGGTGCTCAAGCACCTCAGTAACATACACGCGGTAGCGGTAGTTGGTGCCGGGTTTCAGTCCTGTCACCTTGACGGTGTGCAGTCGCGACGTGTTCTTCACGCCGTTGGTGGTGTCAAAATACTTGGGACGTTCTGCAGCATAGTAGTTCGACCCGTCGTCGGGGGCTATCTCCACCCAACCTATCGACTCCTTGTTGGCAAGCCACACAAATGTAGCTTCGGTCTCGCGCACGTTCTGCAGATACGGCCCGTGCTTTATGGCTATGCGCTCGTCGGCGCTGGCACTGGCCAGAACACCGACAAGGCAAAGCATAAGAAACATCAGTTTTTTCATCATTCGCTATTTATATTATAATATATCCTATCCGAAAATCAGTCGTATCCGTCGGTCTGCACGAGATTAGGATTGGTAGTCAGTTGGTCGTTGTGTATCGGCAGATAGCGCATGTAGGGTTCGAAGCTGCGCTGTTCGAGTATGGAATGGCCCGAAATCTTGGCACGCGTCTCAGGATTTGTGCCGTTCATATCGACAGTACCTTCCATGCGATAGAGCGGACCGTTGAGCAGTTTCTCGGCGAGCATCTTGGTTTGTCCGTTCTCGGTATAGGTCCATCGCACAAGGTCGGCGCGGCGCAGTCCCTCGCCAGCCAACTCTATGCACCGTTCGCGACGCACAAGTTCGCGCAGTTTCTCCTGCGTGTTGTACTTGCTTCTGTCAACAGCTATGTGTCCGCCACGCAAGCGCAGCTCGTCGATTATGCTGAACACCTCATCGGTGTTCTGGTTCTTCTCCACGTCAATCTCGGCAATGGTGAGCAGAACCTCGGCATAGCGGAAGAGTATGGGGCACAGTTCATCGTCGTCGAGCGATGTAGAATACTGCGATATGGGCGTGGTGTACTTGGCCCATATCATGCCCGTGTGAGTGGCGTTGTTGGCAGCATCCATGTAGTCGCTGTTGTTTTTGCCGTCGAGAGTTTTGTCGAGCGTGTTGTAAACTCGCGTCTTGCCGTCGCCACCGAGCCAGTCTTCACCGGGATACACCACAGTGTTTTTAAGCCGAGGGTCGCGGTTGGCAAACGGATGTTCAGGGTCGTAGCCCGACCCTTCCTCACCGGGCATCAGTCCGTTATTCATTTCAAACATGTCAATGAGGTTCTGTGTAGGCACAAACGAAGCCCATCCTCCGTCGCGGTTACTGAACATTCTTATTGTGTTTGTGAACGGATAGGTGGTAGGCACATGCTGCATGGAGCATATAATTTCCTTGGAATCGCGTCCTTTCAAACTGAACAATTCAAGGAAAGTCATGCCTTTTTCTATCTCATATTGCCCGAGCTGCTGTATGTCGCGCGCTGCCTTGAGCGCCTTGTCGAGGTCGCCCCAATACAGTGCGGCACGCATCTTTATGGCCAAAGCCGTGCCCTTGGCAATGCGTCCGCGTGCCGACGGAGTCGCGTTGAGTTCGCCTGCTGCCTTGTCGAGTTCGTCATATACAAACTGCTTTATCTCCTCCTCGCTGTTGCGCGGCAACTTGGCATCGTCGGCAAGCTGCGGCAGACCGGTGATGAGCGGCACTCCGCCGTAGTTGAACCCCATTTGGAAATAGCGGAATGCACGTATTGTGCGCACCTGACCTATGAGATCGTTCTTTGCGGCATCGGTCATGCCCTGCACTTTATCGATGTTTGCAAGGACATTGTTGCAGCGGCGTATGGTGGTATAATTGTAGTATTTCACCGTGCTCGAACGTGTTGTGGAGCCGTTGCCCACATATTTGTAGCTGCTCGAGCCCGTGTAGCTGTATGCAATGTCGCTCATGCAGTCGGCGAAGAACACTTCGCTCGAACCCGTAGCCGGACTGCACCAGTCGGGATAGCATGCCGTTACGGCCTGGTTGGCATCCGATTCGGTTTTCCAGAATGTTGCCGGCGAGAGCGCATCCTTGGGTGCTGTGTCGAAGAAATCGTTGCACGATGTACACATTGTGCCTGCCAGTGCCAATGTGAGAATTGAATATATTGTTTTCATAATGGTTGGTCTTTGTCGTTTAGAATGTAAGGTTTATGCCGAATGAGTTGGTAGCCACCTGCGGATAGTGTGATCCGCGGCCCGAGGGCGACTCCGGATCGATGTTCACCGGCAGATTGTCTATCTTGAAGAGGTTCTCGCCAGAATAGAAGAAGCGCACGCGTTGCAGGCCGATACGCGATGTCCAGGCTTTGGGCAACGTGTAGCCTATCTGCAAATTCTTGAAGCGCAGGTAGTTGGTGCGCATTACCCAGAACGAAGACACAGTATTGGGATAACTGGCCGTGTTCTCGGTGAGAGCTATGCGAGGATACTTTCCACCGGGATTCTTCTCTGCATCAAACGCGTCAAACCACATTGTCGATGGGTGACTGGCATCGCCCGAGAAATCGCCATACACCTCAAGGTTGTAGTAGCGGTACACCCCGAGCGCACCTTGCAGCAATACCGACGCATCAATGTTCTTCCATGAGGCCGAGAGATTCAGCCCGAACGTGAACTTGGGCTGCGATGTTCCTATTATGTCGCGGTCTTTCGACGTGAGCTTGCCGTCGCCGTCGATGTCCTTGTAACGTATGTCTCCGGCCTTGAATGTCTTTGATCGTCCAAACGGGTTGCCGTATTTCTCGGTGTAGGCATCGGCTTCCTCCTGTGTGCGGAACAGTCCGTCGGCCACATATCCGTAGAACGACTGGTAGGCTTCGCCCACGCGGTTGATGAGATAACTGTCTATCTGTTCGTCAACGCCGCCGAGGTTGAGCACCTCGTTCTTGTTGTAGGCGAAGTTTCCGTTGGCCGCGAATGTCCAGTCGCCCCATTGTTTGTGGAAACCGAGCGACACTTCGATGCCGCTGTTGCGCATTGCGCCCACATTATCTTTATATGCACTCAAACCG
>CAVDJG010000001.1:0-31532 GCA_963609005.1 Acidaminococcaceae bacterium | reverse complement strand
AGTCCCAACCTTTGTTAACCTTAAATCTAATACCATGAAAAACATTGCAAAGATACAGTTGTTTTGCCATCCGTGCAAATTTTCAGGCAAAAAATAAGGCCTGTGAACCGATAAATAGACGATTTCTTGACATAAATCAATAAGATATGCCAAAAACCTTACCTTTTTTTCTCCACACACTGGCTTTCGTGTGTGTCATCTACACATTAATTTTTACGCTTGCAAAGTTAACTTGCCTGTGTTACGCGGCTTTTACCGCGGCATGACAAAGGCGTTACATGTATATTTAAACAATGTTTGAAAGCCGGGACAAGCAATTGTTCCGGCCCTTTTTCGTCGGTTTGTGCCGTGCATGCAAGAAAAAACGCACGGCGTGAAAATAGCCGTGCGTTTATTTATTGTTGTGATGTTGCTGCGTGAGTTTGTGCATGCTGCAATGTAGCGGCGTGCTACTTGAATACGCAGTAGGTGGGCAGTCCGCGCCAACACTGCGGTTGTTGCAGTCCGAGTATATGGGCTATCGTTGCAGCGGTGTCGTATTGTATCACCGTGTCGGTTATGGTCATGCCGCTTTTAATGCCTTTTCCGCAAATGATGTAGGGAATTTCCATTTCGAGCAATGTCTGTCCGCCGTGCGAACGTCCTATGCCTCCGTGGTCGGATGTGACGATTATTACAGTGTCGTCGTATATGCCTGCATCTTTGAGAGCCTGTATGAGGCGGCCTATCTGTATGTCGATGCTTGCCAGCACGTTGTAGTAGGCCGGCGTGTCGTGGCCTATGGCATGCCCAACATGGTCTATCTGGTCGAAGCAAACGGCAAAGAGCGTGGGCTTCTGTGCCTTTATGTAAGCCTCGGCCATGCGGCACAGTTGTGTGGAGTCGCGCTCGTAGTTGCTGGCAACGTCAACATAGTTGATGGCAGCAGAGTCTACAAGATACTTTATTCCGTCCCATTCGGCAATGCATCCCGACGTGGCTTTCGGGCGTTGTTCGCGCAGAATGGAGAATATCGTGGGATAGATGCCGCGTGAATTGGTGCAAACCGAAGGCACTTCGGGCACTCTTGAGTTCCAGTTGGTGTAGCCGTGCATTTCGGTAGGAGCACCGTTGAACATTGAAGCCCAGTTTATTGCCGACTCCGATTTGAGCACGCAACGCTTCTTCAGCGTGTAGCATCCGTTGTGCATGAGGCTTTGCAGATTGGGAATGTCGTGTGCCTTGGGCACGCTGTAGGCTCCCCATCCGTCGAGACCGATGAGCAGAACGTGTTTGGCTATGCCCTTTGTGGCCGACATTGCGGTTGTGGCTGTCATGGCGATGAGGGCGAGCATGATGATTGTTTTTCTCATTTTACGGTAGTTTTTTGTCTGTGGTGATATGCGTTTTGCTTGTCTGTTGCAGTAGCCAAAGCGATTATATGGTTTGAGTTCCGGCTTTCACTTCGGTGTCAATCTTGTTGTCGCCCCACAACAACGTTACCTTGAACGGCACATTGGTGCTTATTGTCACCTTGGGCTTGTCGTTGGGCGAGTTGCGGCGAGCTATCTTAAACGATACATTGCCCGTTTCTCCAAACGGATAACGGTCGATGCCGTAGCCGTCGAGAAGCGTGACATCGATGGTGATGTGCCCTTCGGCGGCGTTCGGGCGTATGCCGAACACAAACTCAAACAGGTCGGATATGGGTGCAAGACCGGTCCATCCCACGAAATCGCGGCGTGCCATGAAGCCCGGTTCGGCACTTTCCGGTGCGTAATATTCCCAGAATGTGCCGGTTTTCTCATACACTTTGAGCACATTGTCGTAATGGTTCATTGCTATGTCGTGCGCCAGTTTGCGGTAGCCTTTGTCTATAAGGCCTGATATAACCATGTAGTTGGCACCTGCCCAAACGCCTCCCACCCAGTAGCGGCCGTTGGCTTTGTATTTCGGATTGTCGGCCGCGAGCGACGGAATGCGGTGCGGACGGTTGAATTTTGTGGTGTCGTCGAGATGCTTAACAAACCGGTCGAGGCGGTCTTTTGACAATACGTCGGTCTGAAGCGCCCAATAGGCGTATATGCCTTGTGTGGTTGACAGCGAGTCGTTGTCGTATTGGTCGTAGAGAAAAGCGTCACGGTCGTTCCACATGTTGTCGTTTATGTAGGCCGTAAGTCGTTTCACATCGTCTTCAAACTCCTCTATTTCCTGCCACCGTTCGAGGAAGAATCCCATTTTGAGCAATATGTTGGCAGTGAGAATCTGTTGCAGACAGGCGTCGAGCCAAATCATGTGTCCGTTGCTGTATATTGTGTTGTAGCCATCGGGCACACGCGGCATGTTGTCCATTCCCGTTCCCCATCCGCTGCTCCAGTAGGTTCCGTTGCGCCATGTGCGGTTGAGCTTGAGCCATTTGTAGTAGGCTGCGAGCACGGGAAACACCTTGTTCAGTCGGCTGTCGTCGCCAGTCTGCGTGTAGTAGAGCCACTCTGCCCACGGCAGGAGGTTAGGACCTGTCGATGTAGGGTCGTAGCGTCCGAAGCAGTCGGAGCCGTCGGCGCGTATCTCGCGGCATATAAATCCGTCGGGATGTTGTTTTGCATAGAAATTGTCGAGTGTCTTCTGGAAAGGAAAGAAGCGTGAGCCGTATCGGCAGAACATCGAGATGAAGGCGTTGTCCCACATGAAGATGTTGCCGTTGTAGGCCGGGGCGATGTATGACGACACGAAACCAGAATCGTCGAGAGGCTGGCATATGTTCTTGATGCCTATCTGCCATGCCTTCCAATACATGTCTATCTCCTTTTGGTGGCCGTCCCAATAGGGGGTGGGCAGTGTCTTCTTGGCTTGTTCGAAAGTGCCGGGCTTCGTTTTTTCCACTTTCGCTGTGCGGAAAGCATTCTCTGCCACGAGTGTCTGCATGACGTAGGTGTTCTTGTAGGGCAGCTTGTAGAGTGGCGAACCCGATGAAATAAGGTTCTGACCGAGTGTCGGCGCGGCTGCCAGTAACGTCATGCACGATGCTATAATGTGTCTTTTCATAAAATCATTTGTTTGTTGCAGTGAGTTGGCGGTGCGCTGTTTCATTTTGCACCCATGATCCTTTTGATTTTCCAGAAGATGTCGGTGTTTTCCATTATGCCGGTGAAATTCTCCGAACCGGGGCCGAATGCATATACAGGCACCATGGCTCCGGAGTGGTCTTTGGTTGAAAAGCAGCACACAACCTTGCCCTCTTGCTTGTCGCCGCCGACGAGTGAGAGGCCGCCGGTTTCATGGTCGGCCGTGACAACGACCAGTGTTTCGCCGTCTTGAGCAGCCCATTGCATCACGCGGCCTATGGTTTGGTCGAAGTCGAGCGTTTCTTTCATCAGCAGGTCGAGCTGGTTGAAGTGTCCGTAGTCGTCGAGTTGCGAACCTTCAATCATCATGAAGAACCCGTTTTTGTTCTGGTTCATCAGTTCAATGCCCTTCATCGATGCCCGGGCGAGCAGGTCGCCGCGTTCGTCGGGCAACGGCGTGTCAACCTCATAGGGCACTGCAAAGAGTCTGCCGCGTTTCCAATTGAAGAAATCATCGAGCGTGCGTGCCACATGATAACCCTTTTCTTCGAGTTCGGCAAACACGTTGCGGCCATCCTTGCGGTTTGTGAATTTCTGCGCACCGCCGCCGAATGCGAAATCTACACCGCTTGTCGGGTAGTCGCCTATGAGTTCTTCTTCGTTGTCACGGTCGATGTTGTGTCCGCAGAAATCGCATGGCGTCGCGTCCCAAAGGCGGCATGTCACGGCAATGCCCGCATCCTTGCCAAGCCCCTTGGCCACATCGACGAGTGTGGTGAGCGGTTTTCCCTCCGGGTCTACGCCCACGGCGTGGTAGATTGTCTTGTGGCCTGTGGCGAGCGATGTGCCTCCCGAGCCAGAATCGGTGATGAGCCTGTTTGAAGCCCAAGTCTTCGACAGACCGGTGTATTGCGCGTTTTCAATCCACAGTTTGCCTCGGTTGCAAGTCCATGCGGTGTATATGTGCATCAGGCTCATGCCGTCGCCAATCATCAGTATCACGTTTTTCACCTTCTTTCCCTTTGGCGGCGTAATCTTTTCCACGGCATAAGGTTTGTCAAACGTGAATGTCTGCGTGGGCATGTTATACTGTGCATGCACACTGGTAGCGCACAGCGCGAGTGCGGCTGCGGCCAGAATTTTCATGAGTTTCATATTTGTAAGGTTATTAAATTGTCATCGTAGCATTGGCGGCGGTGGCATGACGGTGTCATGCAGAGCCTGCCTATATATGCAAAGTTAGTGCTTTTTTCCGAAAAAGATAGGCATGGTGTGCAATATTGCATTATTCCCCGGGAAGGAAATGGCAGGGAAAAGAGAAAAAATGACGTTCTGTTTCATGCCGGTGGAAAATGTCGCGCGGCATGAAACAGAACGTCATCTGCATATATTATATATTAGGTGTGTCCCACACCTTGGTCTTGGTGCAAACCAACGGTTGCTGCAACTTGTCTACTTTGAGGATGAAGTCGCCTTCCTCCAATATCCACTTGCCGTCGGCACCCACATAGGCGAGGTCTTTGGCAGGCAACTTGAAGGTGACGGTCTTCGTCTCGCCCGGCTGCAACTCTATCTTGGCGAAGTTGCGCAGACGCTTGTTGTCGGGCACCATCGTGGCCACGAGGTCGCTGCTGTAGAGCAACACGGCTTCTTTGCCGGCCTTGTCGCCAGTGTTCTTCACGTCCACAGTGACGGTGAGGACATCGTCGGCAGCAAACTGCGACTTGTCAACTTTCAGATTGCTATACTTGAATGTGGTGTAGCTCAAGCCATAGCCGAAGGGCCATTGCAGGCTCACCTTGGCATCATAGTTATAGGCTCCCTCCATTGTTCCCACTTCTTCGGATACCTTGTAGTCGTAGGTGTGGAGCGAATTGATTTCCTTAGGATAGGTGTAAGGCAGTTTTGCCGAGAAATTCGCGTCGCCTGCAAGCAGGTTGGCGAGTGCGTCTGCACCATAGTTTCCGGGCAACATGATGTCAACCACGGCTTTTGCAAGCGGTTCGATGTCGGCAATAAGGCGTGGACGGCCCTCGTTGAGGATGAGAATAATGGGTTTGCCCGTCTTGGCGAGTTCCTTCACAAGGTCGCGCTGGTTGTTGGATAGCCAGAGGTCGTTGAGGTTTCCGGGAGTTTCGCAGTAGGAGTTCTCGCCTATGCAAGCCACAATCACGTCGGCATCGGCCGCTGCGCTGACGGCACGGCCAATCTGCGGTTCGTTCTCTTCATAGTAGTTACCGCTCTCGTTGTAGGTCACGCCCTGTTCCAGAACGATGTTCTCCTTGCCATACTTGTTGCAGAGAGCCTTGTATATGGTGTTGTATTTGGTGGCGAGATCCTCAGCCTTCGATCCCTGCCATGTGTAGCTCCATCCTCCGTCAAGGCAGCGCATCTGGTTGGCATTGGGTCCTGTCAGCAGAATCTTCTTGCCCTTGGCGAGCGGCAGAATACCGTCGTTCTTCAACAGCACTTCGGCTTCCTCGGCAGCACGCAGAGCCTTCTCGGCAAACTCGTCGCAGCCGAATTTCTCATAGCCCTTGCCGCCGGTGTTGGGCTGCTCAAATAGTCCGAGACGATACTTCACTCTAAGTATGCGGCGCACTGCATCGTCGATGCGTTCCTTCGACACTTTGCCTTCTTCAACAAGCTGCTTGAGCAATATGCAGAAGTCAACACTGTACGGATCCATCGACATGTCAACGCCGGCATTGATAGCTATGCGAATGGCATCCTTCTTGTCTTTTGCCACTTTTTCGCGTGTGTAGAGGTTGGTAATGTCTGCCCAGTCGGTGACAATCATTCCGTCCCAGTTCAGGTCTTCCTTCAACCACTTGGTGAGATATTCATAGCTGGCGTGAACGGGAATGCCGTTGATGCTGGCAGAGTTGGCCATGATGGTAAGGGCACCTGCTTGTATTGCAGCTTTGAAGGGTTCGAAATATTTCTCGCGGAGCATCGACGGCGAGAGATAGGCCGGCGTGCGGTCCTTGCCACTCCATGGAGCGCCGTAGGCCATATAGTGCTTCACGCTCGTTGCCACATTGTATTTGCCCAAATGGTTGGGGTCGTCGCCCTGATAACCCTTTATTTCCTGCTCCACCATGCGGGCGTTGACTATGGCATCCTCGCCAAAACTCTCCCAAATGCGTGGCCATCGAGGGTCGCGTCCAAGGTCGAGCACGGGATTGTAAACCCACGGGCAGTTGGCAGCACGGCTTTCATAGGCACAAACCTCGGCACCGGTGCGTGCCAGTTCGGTGTTGAACGATGCACCGATATTGATGGGCTGGGGGAATAATGTTCCGCCCTGCACATAGGTCACGCCGTGGTTGTTGTCCAAACCGTAGATTGTAGGAATGCCAATATACTTGAGCGATTTCTTCTGGATGAGCTGAATCCATTTCTGCCATTGTGCCACGGTGGCGGCACGGGTGCCGGGAGCATTGAGAATGGAGCCCACCTTGTATTTCGAGATGCAGGTGTCGAGCATCACTTCATTTATGTCCCACTCTCCTTTCGATCCTCCATTGGCCTTGTTTCCCTTGATCTCCTTCACCGATCCCAACACATCGAGGTTCAGCTCGAGCATCTGCCCGATTTTCTCGTCGAGCGTCATCTTGCCGAGAGTCTTCTCAATCTTGGCCTCAATCTCCGCATCCCTGGGGATGGCAGGCTTCACACGCTGGGCCATAGCGTTCATTCCGAGCAGCACAAGGGCTGCCCCCAAAAAAGTCTTTTTCATATTTTTGTTTTAATGTTCATATTGTCATGCCTTGTCGATTCCGTGCTGCAACGCAATCGGCTTTGTCAAAAAAGCGGTTCTCCTTTCATGGCATCCAACCGTTCAGGTTATGTCTTTTCTCCTTTAAGTAGTAATAACCACAAAATTAATCATTTTGTTTTTGCTGACCAACATATTAAGTGACAAAATCATTGGCATGCCGATTTGCTTGTAAAACGTTTGTTGCCGCAGCGGCACGGCTGCAATAAAAATCGCCGGAAAGCGGTGTATTCTCGGATTTTATGTTTACCTTTGCCATAGGTCAACAACCCGCTTGCTTGGGTTTCGGGCAGCACTGGTGCAGGCGGAAGTCATGTTGCGGGCAAATTTCTTACAACTTGTTGTTGTACAGACATTCTGCTTTCTCTTGAAAAAATACGAGTCTGCCTGACAGAACAAATATTACGGGCCTTCTAATTTAAGAATATTGAGGAAACAGACTGCGCCTGTGCAATGTGGTGCAGACTGTGTCCGAACTGAAAGTTATGAATATTTTAACCGGAACACAGATGCGTGAGCTCGACAATTATACAATCGAGCACGAGCCAATATCATCCATCAACCTTATGGAGCGTGCCGCGAAGGCAGTAGCGTCGGCCATTGCCGAAGAGTGGACGGGCAGTTGTCCCGTCGTGGTGTTTGCCGGACCGGGCAATAACGGAGGCGACGCCCTTGCCGTTGCAAGGCTTCTTTCCGACTGCGGCTATCATGTTGACACCTATCTTTTCAATGTCAACAGCCACCTTTCCGACGATTGTTCAGCCAACAAAGAGCGTCTTGCCGACTGCCTGCACAAGGGCGTGTTCTGCGAGATAACCCACGATTTTGATCCCCCGAAGCTCACGTCAGACACGATAGTGGTTGACGGCTTGTTCGGTTCGGGGCTTGACCGGCCGCTTGCAGGCGGTTTCGCATCGCTCGTTAACTACATAAACCAGTCGTCGGCGCATGTCGTGAGCATCGATATTCCGTCGGGAATGGCTGCCGAGGATAATCCCGCCGAAGCCCGTGCAAGCATCGTAAGGGCCGAGCTCACGCTCACCCTGCACCAGAAGAAGCTCTCGATGATGTTGCCCGACATGCAGAAATATCTCGGCAAGGTGCGTGTGCTCGACATCGGTCTCGACCGCGATTGTGCCGCAAGCATGCATTGCCGCTACACAACACTCGACGAACAGTATGTGAAACGGCAGATGCTTGCCCGCGACGATTTCGCCCATAAAGGCAACATGGGCAATGCGTTGCTCATTGCCGGGTCGTATGGAATGGCCGGTGCATCGGTGCTTGCGGCACGGGCGTGCCTGCGTTCGGGCGTGGGCAAGCTGAGTGCGCTCACGCCACAGTGCAACTACGGCATAATGCAGATGTCGGTGCCCGAGGCAGTGGTGCTGCCCGACAGGGAGAACTATTTCTCGGAGGCCGTTCAGGCCGACCGCTACGATGCCATAGGAATAGGTCCGGGGCTCGGGCAGGAGGAGTATTCTGCGCTCGCGGTAATGTCGCAAGTGCAGCAGGCACAGTGCCCCGTGGTGCTCGATGCCGATGCCCTCAACATTCTCGGGGCCCACTCGGCATGGCTTGGCCAGCTTCCCGAAGGTGTGATAATGACTCCACATCCGCGTGAATTCGACCGCCTTGCCGGCATGCCCATACGTTCCGACTACGACCGCCTTGCTGCCGCAATCAATATGGCAGTGTCGATAAAGGGCTATATAATGCTCAAGGGACATCACACTGCACTGTGTCTGCCCGACGGCAATGTGATATTCAACACCACAGGCAATTCGGGCATGGCCACGGCCGGTGCCGGCGACGTGCTCACGGGGCTTCTCACGGGGCTTCTCGCACGTGGCTACAACCGCAAACATGCGTGCATCACGGCCATGTATGCACACGGACTTGCAGGCGACATAGCCGCCTCGCGTGTGGGAAAGGAAAGCCTCACGGCCAGCGACATAATAGCGTGTCTGCCCGACGCGCTCATGAAACTCTACGAATGAAAACCGCGCCGCACGACACTTGGCGCACAACCATACAGCAACGATGAAGAAGAAACTGCTTACAATCATCCTCGCCGCCACCGCGGCAAGTCATGCCGCAGCCGACAACACGGTTGAGGGGCTCACCTATTTCCTTCCGAAAACCGCAGTGCGGATGTCGGTGCTCGTTGAGAAGACAACTTTCAAGCCCGGCGAACTTGCCGACTATTCGGAAATATATTTCAAGACGTCGGCCGCAACCGAGCCTTCCATGTCCTACCGCATAGTGGGCGTCACGTTCACTCCGGTGGGTCTGCCCGACGAAACGAAGCGCTACACGGTGGCCATAGACAAGAAGCACAGCATCCTTTCGGTTGACTGCGACCGCAACGGGGTAATTAAAGCCATAAACGACAAGGTGGCCGACACGGCGTTGCCTAAACCGTTTAAGGCTGCACGCAAGGCCGTGCAGCTCGATCCGCGCGACTTTATGAACCAGGATATGCTCACTGCCGGCAACATGCACAAGATGGCTCAGCTCGTGGCGCAGGAAATCTACGACATACGCGACAGCCGAAACCAACTGGCACGGGGCGAAGCCGACAATATGCCTAACGATGGTGCGCAGCTCAAAATGATGTTCAGCGAACTTAAAAAGCAGGAAACTGCGCTCACACAGATGTTTGTCGGCACTGCCGACCGCGACACTGTGGAGAATATTGTCACGATAGTGCCGCAGAAAGATCAGGCACGTCAGGTGGCGTTCCGCTTCTCGCGCGCCTTCGGGTTTGCTGCGGCCGACGACTATTCGGGTGCACCTTATTATATTACGGTGGCCGATGAAAACGTGATTGCCGACATGCCTGAGGAGGCAAACACCCCTAAGAAAGACAAGGACGACTTCCAACTCGCCATGAATCTGCCCGGAAAAATAAAGCTTACGCTTTCTGACGGCAACAACGAGGTGGCTTCTTTTGAGACGTGGGCTGCCCAGTTTGGCCGCACCGAAACTATCAGCGGTGCATTGTTCGGCAAGAAGATAACGTCGCACATCACGTTTGATCCCGTGACGGGAGCGGTGCTGAAACTGCGCACCGAACCTCTGGAATAATCTCTCGGCGGCAAATGCCGTCGGCAATGGCACAACATACAAAACGCCGTGCAGCTTCGATGTGAGCTGCACGGCGTTTGCCTTTTGTGCCGAAATAGCGTTTGCTTTCTTGCTCTTGGCCTAAGCTTGCAGCCGCGACAATGCACGTCGCGGCTGCAGCCAGTGCCTATTATGTGTTTTGGCGGCTTTACTCAGTAAGTTTGAAGGCAACTTTCAGCGGCAGGTTGTCGGCCGCATTGCCTATGAGTGCGGTGAAGTCGCCTTCTTCAGACACCCATGCCTTCGACTTTACGTCGTAGTAGCTGAGTGCCGAGTTGTCGATGGTTATCTGCACATCCTTGCTCTCGCCCGGCTGCAGACTCACTTTGGCAAAGCCTTTCAGTTCTTTCTCGGGGCGCGGCACCGATGCCTTTGCATCGTGAATGTAGAGCTGCACCACCTCTGATCCGGCGCATTTGCCGGTGTTCTTCACGTTTACGGTGAACGTTATCTTGCCGTCGCGCGTCATCGACTGGCGGTCGGCGCGTGCGCCCGACATCTTGAATGTTGTGTAGCTAAGGCCGTGGCCGAAGGCGAAAAGCGGTTTTGTCTTTTCCTTGTCAACCCATCGGTAGCCCACGAAGATGCCTTCCTTGTATTCCTCGTCGATAATCTTCTTGTCGGCACGCCATGTTCCCGGATAGGTGCCGAGCTTGTGTGCACCTACGTCTTGCAGTGTCGCCGGCCATGTGAACGGTGTCTTGCCCGACGGATTGGCATCGCCGGTGATCACCGATGCTATTGCCGTGCCAGCCTCCGACCCGAGAAACCATGCCTGCACAATAGCTCCCACATTGTTCTTCCACGGCATTGCCACGGCATTGCCCGATATGTTCACCACCACAACATGTTTGTTCACCTTGGCCAAAGCCTCAATCACGCGGTCCTGCCCATAAGGCAGTTCGAGTTGTTTGCGGTCGTGTCCTTCGCAGTCCTGGTAGTCGCTCTTGTTGAGTCCGCCGCAGAATATCACATAGTCGGCATTCTTGGCTTTGGCCACGGCATCGGCTATGAGTTGTTCGGCAGATCGGTTTTCGCTCAGGTCTTGCCCGGTTGTAACACCGTTGTAGGATCCCGTCACGTCGCCCACATATCCGCGCTCGTAGTCAACGGCTATACCTTGCTTTGCGAGCCGTGCCCTGATGCCGTCGAGCGGCGAAATTTCGTGCTGCACTTTGAGCGACGACGATCCGCCGCCTACGGTCATCATCTTTACGGCGTTTTCGCCCACGACGAGCACACGGCGCGTGCTGCGCGTGTCAATGGGCAGCACGTTGCCACGGTTTTGCAGCAGCACGATGCCCTCTTCGGCTATGTTGCGCGCTGCGGCATAATGATCCTCCGAGCAGAGGAAGCCTTGCGGGCGGTGGCGGTTCATCGAAGTGCGGAAGAAGAGGCGCAGCACGCGGCGCACCTTGTCGTCGAGTTCCTTGGTAGTGAATTTTCCATCGCGTATGGCTTTGAGGTAAGGCTGGGCGAGGTAGTAGTTTTCATAGGCGTTTGAAGCACCCATGGTGAGCCCGTTTGTCCATGTGCCGAACTCCATGTCGAGGCCGTTTGTCACGGCCTGGTCGGTGTCGTGTGCGCCGCCCCAGTCGCTCACCACCACGCCGTCAAACTGCCAGTCGCGTTTCAGAATGTCGTTGAGCAGCCACTGGTTGTGGCAGTTGTGATGGTCTTTGTAGAGGTTGTAACCACCCATGATGGCCCACACCCCGGCCTCCTTGACGGCTGCCTTGAATGCCGGCAGGTATATTTCGTGCAGCGTGCGGTCGTCAACTATCACGTTAACCTGATGTCTGTATTCCTCGTCGTTGTTGAGTGCATAGTGCTTCACGCATGCCGAAACGCCCTTTTCCTGCATGCCTTTTATGTAGGGCACCACCATGCGAGAGGTGAGGTAGGGGTCTTCGCCCATGTATTCGAAGTTGCGTCCGTTGAGCGGTGTGCGGTAGATGTTGACGCCGGGGCCGAGAATCATGTCTTTTCCACGATACAGGGCCTCCTCGCCGAGGCTTCTTCCGTAGAGGCCCGACATTTGTGTGTTCCATGTTGCGGCAAGGCATGTGAGTGCCGGGAACGCCACGCACGAGTCGTTGGTTTGTCCGGCCTGCTCCCATTCGTCCCAAAGCACGTCGGGGCGCACTCCGTGCGGACCGTCGTCGGTCCAGAAATCGGGTATTCCGAGGCGCGGCACTCCGGCCGACGAGAACTTGCTTTGTGCGTGGATAACTCTGATTTTCTCTTGCAGTGTCATGCGGCCGAGCGCGTCATCGACCCTCTCTTCAATGTTCTTTGTGTCGTCGAGATAGACGGGGATTGTTTGTGCGCCTGCCGTGATCGTTGTAGCTAATGCGGCGATGGCCAATAAAAGGTGTTTCATTTATAGGTAGATTTAATGTTCTTGTTTGCTCGACGCTTGGAAGGCTATTCCTTGCGCGGTTTAGGGTATAGTGCAAAGTTAGCGGTTTTTTGCGTCGGTTGTTGGGCAGTGAGTTGCAAAAGTGGATGAAAACAGGTTTGCGTTTTGTTGAAAATGTTGTAAATCAGAGTATTGACTTGTGTGAGCCGGGCGCGAAATATAGATAAAATGTAAAGATTTACAACAAGTTTTGGTGTGTGCAAACAGTTGCCGGGCGCATTTGTGCAGGTGCTTGCAAGTTTGGGAACAACAAAAAAGCGCGCCGGAAGAAACATCTTCCGGCGCGCCGTGTAGTATTTGCCGCAATGTGGCGTAAGCCGTCAGGCGGCTGTGTTTTATTAGTCGAGCTGAGCGAGCTTGTTGTCAGAGCCAAGAACGTCGATGATCTTGTGCTTGTACATCTGCTCCATGAGGTCGCGTGCAGGACCGCAGTATTTGCGCGGGTCGAACTCTGCGGGCTTCTCTGCGAACACCTTGCGCACTGCTGCGGTGAAGGCCAGACGAGAGTCAGAGTCGATGTTGATTTTGCAAACAGCGCTCTTTGAAGCCTCGCGGAGCTGCTCCTCGGGTATACCAACTGCATCGGGCAGCTTGCCGCCGTTGGCGTTGATGATGTCAACATATTCCTGGGGAACCGAAGAAGAACCGTGGAGAACGATGGGGAAGCCGGGGAGCTTCTGCATGATTTCGTCGAGCACGTCGAATGCCAATGGAGGAGGAACGAGACGACCGGTCTTCGGGTCGCGTGTGCACTGCTCGGGCTTGAACTTGTAAGCGCCGTGGCTTGTGCCGATAGAAATAGCCAGCGAGTCAACGCCGGTGCGGCTTGTGAAGTCGATAACCTCTTCGGGCTTTGTATAGTGTGAAACCTCAGAGGCAACCTCGTCCTCAACGCCTGCGAGAACGCCGAGCTCACCCTCTACGGTAACGTCAAACTGATGTGCATATTCCACAACCTTCTTTGTGAGGGCAATGTTCTCCTCGTAGGGGAGAGACGAACCGTCGATCATTACCGATGAGAAGCCGAGGTCTACACAGCTCTTGCAAAGCTCGAAGCTGTCGCCGTGGTCGAGGTGAAGAACAATCTCAGGATGCTTGCAGCCAAGTTCCTTTGCATACTCAACAGCGCCCTCTGCCATGTAGCGGAGCAGTGTCTCGTTGGCGTAGTTGCGGGCACCCTTCGAAACCTGAAGGATAACCGGCGACTTCAGTTCAGACGAAGCCTTGATGATAGCTTGCAGCTGCTCGAGGTTGTTGAAGTTGAATGCGGGAATTGCATAGCCGCCCTTGATGGCTCTTGCGAACATATCACGGGTGTTCACCAAGCCCAATTCTTTGTAGTTTACCATAGTTTTTTTATGTTTTAAAACGTTGTTTCAGTTATGTTCGTTTGTCGTGTGCAAAGATAATATTTAATTTTTTTTCGGCAAAGTGATAGTACCTTTTTTTATATTTCATTTACATTATATTATTATAGGTGGCAAAAGGGCGTGCAAAGCCGTTTCGGCGCATGTCGTGAACTGATTTCGGTGGACTGTTTCTGTAAATATATTTTTATATCGGTTAACGTTTTGTTAACGCTGAGAATACCGGCATTTCGTGTCGGTTTGTGCTTTGTTCTGAATTATTGCATTCTTGGAGGGTTTGTTGTAAAGTATTGTTTTTAAGCGTGTTTGTTGCTTTTGGTATCGTTATACAGTGCTTTTCCGTACATTCTGCGGCGCGATTTTGAGCAACTAAGGCTTGCTTGAATCGCAATAAAGGCTTTGTTGCAAGGCAAACAACACTTGCCTAAGTCGCAGACAAGCCTTTGTGCATTTGCAAGGAAGGCTTCTTTGCAGCATTTCGCGCTTGAAACGGCATCTTAGGCGGTGCGTTTTTGCAGCAATTGCAGTCTTGTTTCGTTGTCGCGACTTCTCTTTTGCCATGTCAATACGAACCTTTTTGGCGGCCGAAAAGAGTGAATTTGTGTTAATTCATGGGGCTTTCGCGGTGGAGTGTCGTGTTGAATGTGCAATGACGATTGTTGCAGCAACTGCCGCAGTGAATGCCACTGAGTTTTGACAGAAACCTTTTCAAAGGCATGAAAAACATGTTACAATCGAAAAAAACGGTTAAAAACATTGCACGATTGCTTAATATTCCTTACTTTTGCGACAACCGTTTGACATTAGAATAATCAGTATGGAGCATTTCGACAGCGCATATTGTTAACCGAATTATTAATAATACCAAATAAAACAAATTTAAGAAAAATGGGAAAAGGCTTTTTGAAACAAAGTTGGAAGTGTGGCTTCTTCGGAGTTGCCGCATGTTCCGTGCTATCATTTTCCTCTTCGGCAGCCTTGGCGGGCAACACCCTCCGGGAAATGCCCGAAGCTCTTTTGCAACAATCAGGTAAGGTATCGGTGAAGGGAGTGGTGAAAGACACCCACGGCGAACCTATTGTCGGCGTCACAGTGAAGGCTTCCGACGGCAAGGTGGGCGCCATTACCGACATCGAAGGAAACTTTACCATCGACGTCAAGCCGGGCTCAAAGCTCGTGTTCTCGTCGATAGGCTACAACACAACCACGGTTGCCGTGGGCTCAAGCCGCAACCTGACAGTCACGCTGCAGGACGACAGCCGCATGCTCAACGAGGTGGTTGCCATAGGCTATGGCGCAGCTACCAAGAAGAAAGACCTCTCGGCAGCAGTGGGAGTGGTGAGCAATGTAGACGAACTTGCAGTGCGCCCCGTGACAAGCACCGAGGGAATGCTGCAGGGACAGCTCGCCGGTGTCACCGTGACTGCCAACGGCGGCGACCCGACATCAAACCCCAACATCGTGATACGCGGCCAAGGATCGCAGAACGGCGACAACGTGCTGTGGGTGGTTGACGGAGTTCCCGGCGCACCCATCGCCTCGCTCAACGACATCGAGAGCATCGTGGTGCTCAAAGACGCCGCTTCTGCCGCCATCTACGGAGCACAGTCGGGAGCCGGCGGAGTGGTGCTCGTTACCACGAAGAAAGCCAAGAAAGGCCGCACAACGCTCTCCTACGACGGAATGGTGGGCGTGCGCAACGCCATGAACCTTCCCACTGCACTCAATGCCGAACAGGAAATAGAGATGCGCAAACGATCGTATGCTGCCGCAGGGCTCGCCCTTCCCGACGGATGGGACACCACCAAGAACCCGTGGGTGGGCACAACGCGCACCAACTGGATGGACGCAATATTCCGCACTGCACTCTACCACCGCCACAACGTGTCGCTCAACACCGGCACCGACACCTTCAGCAACCGCCTGTCGTTTGCCTACGACAACGACGAGGGTATTCTTGAAAACACGTTCAACAAGAACCTCGCGCTGCACTACAACGGCAAATACCAGATAAACAAGTGGGTGTCGATAAGCGAAGACTTCGTGTGGAAAAACACGCAGAGCCGCACAACACGCACCGACGAGGGCTACACCGGCCCGATTCTCTCGGCCATATACATGCCGGCAAGTGCCACGGTGTACAGCAAATACACGCAGAGCGGATTCGGCGGAACAACAACCGAAGACCCGGAATATATAGCCAAATACGGAAGTAACTATGCCGACATACACGGCGATGCCGTAAACCCGATGAGCACACTTGCCTCGAAGAGCATATACGACCGCACAAGCGACACATGGAGCACCACAACGCTCGAGATTGGCAACGTGGTGCCGGGCCTGAAATTCGTGAGCCGCTTCACCTACAACCTGCAGTCGAACTACTACAAGCAGTTCTCTCCGCGGCGCGACGAGGTGGGCAAGCCCAACAGCAGCAACTCGCTCACCGAGAGCACCTACCGCACCGACCAGTGGAAAACCGAAAACACGTTGACATATGACAACACCTTCGGCAAGCACACCGTGGGAGCATTGCTCTCAACCACGGCCGACCACTACAACGTGCGCGGCTTCGAGGTTGAAGGAAAGACCTTCTCCGACGAGTCGGCCTATCTGCAATACCTCGCTTATGCAGGATCGGTATCGGCCACCGACTACCTCACCGGACCCGATGCCAATGTATCGCTCATCGGACGTCTGGCCTACTCCTACGACGACCGCTATTTCCTTACCGCATCGTGGCGCCGCGACTATGCCGGACGCCTGCCCAAGGAAAAGAACCACGGCGACTTCCCGGCCGTGACAGCAGCATGGAAAATATCCAACGAGAAATTCTTCCCGAAGACCGATGTGGTGTCGCTTCTCAAGCTGCGCGCCTCTTGGGGACGTGTGGGCAACCTCGGCTCAATAAGCTACAACTACAAGTCGGCCTTGCTCGGAATGAAGACTTGGCAGGAACAGGCACAGTATGGCGTGGAGAAAAATACGCTGTGGAACACGTTCGTGTTCAACCAGACTGCCCTCAACAACAACCTTACATGGGAAACATCGGAGCAGTTCGACCTCGGACTCGACCTCAACATGTTCAACGACCGCTTGGCATTGCAGTTCGACTGGTTTGAGAAACGCACCTACAACCTTATACAGACGCAGTCGATGAACTGGCCTAACAGCATCGGTATCGACCCGATGCTCGTAAACCAGGGCGAGGTGCGCAACCGTGGTATAGAGGTTTCGGTAAACTGGAACGAGCGCATAAACAAAGACTGGTCGTACTATGTGGGAGGAAACTTCGCATGGCTCAAGAACTGGGTGAGCGACATAGGCGTGAAAGACCAGGACGGCAACCCGGGCGTGTGGACCGGCGACGGCAAGTTCCGCCTTATACCTTACTGCTACCAGGATGCCGAAGGACAGCCTCTCGGATCGTTCTATCTCGTGAAGACTGCCGGAATATTCCAAAGCGATGCCGAAGCTGAGGCTTACCAGAAGGACGGCAAGCGCATACAACCCAATGCCAAGGCCGGCGACTTGAAGTTTGTTGACTACAACAACGACGGAACCATCGACGACGGCGACCGCCAATATTGCGGCAGCGCTACCCCGAAGACCACCTTCTCGTTCTCGGCCGGCTTCACATGGAAAGACCTTTCTTTCTCGGCCATGCTGCAAGGCGTGGGCGGAGCGCAGGCAATGAACGTGGCAAAGTGCATGACCCTGAGCGATGTTGAGGGCAACTTCAACCGCGACGTGCGCATACTCGACGCGTGGAGCGAAACAAACAAGGGATCCAACATTCCGCGACTCTCTAAGAACGACCCCAACAACAATTTCTCGACAGCTTCTGACTGGTATCTGGAGAATGCTTCATACCTGCGCCTGAAAAACGTGACCGTGTCTTACGACCTCACCAACCTGCTGCGCAAGTGCGGACATTTCGGCAACCGCGGCAGCCGCCTGAGCGTGTATGTGAGCGGAGAAAACCTCTTCACAATCACCGACTACACGGGCATCGACCCGGAATGCGGCGGATGGGACGCTATGCGCTATCCCGTGGCACGCACATTCTCGTTCGGAGTTAAACTTACATATTAAAAAAGGAGAAAGTTGATTCATAGTCAGCGGCGGCTCCCAAGGCCGCCGGGACACTGCAAGAAGCTTCAAAACAACAAATTTACATTTATGAAAGCAAAACATGTATTGACAGCCGTATTCTCTCTGGCACTCCTCAGCTCGTGCAGCGATTTCTTGGATGTGCAGTCGGAGGGGACACCGACAACAACGCAATATTTCACCAACGACAACCAGGCTATCGACGCCATCGACGCCCTTTATGCTCCGATACACCAGGAAGGACTCTTCGGACGCGAGATGTTCTGGGAGCAGGGAGCTGCCTGCGACGTGGTGTGGGGCCGCACGCGCGGATATTCCTCGCTCGCCACATTCCAGTATAACGGCGACGAAAGTCCGCTGCGCACCACCTACAACAACCTGAACTCGGTTGTGGCACGCGCCAACTGGGTAGTGAAGAAACTCTTGCAGAAGCAAGCCACGAAGACACTCACGGCCGTTGAGACGCGATCGCTGGGCGAGGCTTACTTCATGCGCGGTTTCGCTCATTTCTACATTGCCTACCGCTACGGCACCGACAAGCAGGGCGTTCCGTTTGTGCGCTACGAGGATTTCGAGGGTGAATACGACAACTCCATACCCAAGCAGCAGGCTTCGGTGGTTGACAACTACAAATACATCATCGAGGACATGGACAATGCAATCAAGTATCTGCCCAAGTTTGAGGAGTATGGATCCGACGACCGCGGACGTGCCCACAAGGCTTCTGCCGTGGCCTACAAGGCCAAGGTGTATGCTTACTGGGCCACTTGGGATGCAACACAGTGGGACAACGTGATAAAGATGGTTGACGAGCTGGAGACAACTTACGGCCGCGACCTCGCTCCTAAGTTCGACGATGTGTTCTCTTCCGATTTCAGCAACTTCTGGACAAAGGAATATCTCTTCGGTATTGCAGGAAATGGCGGCGACACTCCCGGCGGTTCCGAGTTCCCGGGCGTTATCCTTGAAAACAAAGGATGGGGCATCTACAACGGATGGGGGCAGAACAAGCCTTCTTACGACATCTACGAGGAAATGCTGAAAGACGGTGCCGGCAACCAACGCATCAAGCGCACGCTCCTCGAATACGGACAGGAATTCCAGTTCTTCGGCGAGACACGCCGCTTCTTCAGCTCTTCCGACATCGAGTCGGGCTTTATGATAAACAAGTATATGGACGCGTTCAAGTATGAAAACGCCGACAAACTGGGCTATGTAAGCACCAATGGCGACTGGCCAACGGCTCGCGTGAACATGCCGCTCATACGCTTTGCCGAGATGTTGCTGTTCCGTGCCGAGGCTTATCTCGCTACCGGACATGCCGACAAGGCTGCCACCGACATCAACCGCGTGCGCACCCGCTCAGGACTCACGCCTCTTGCCGGCAACGCCACATGGACCGACCTGTATCATGAGCGCCGCTGCGAACTCGCATTCGAGTTTGCCGACCATCTGTTCGACCTCAAACGTTGGCACCGTAGCAGCGTGGCCGAAATAAAGAACCTTGCTGCCAAGGAGCTGAACGCACATCCGCGCGCACGCCACTATGAGGAGCGCAGCAACCCCGACAGCCCGTTTACCGTGGGCGATTATGAAGACTACAAGAACAAGAACGCTTATCAGGACTACATGATGGTGTTCCCCTATCCGTCGACAGAAATCACCAAGTCGGGTGGTGCACTCAAACAGAACGAGAACTATTAGTCAGTAGTGTGCCTTTCGGGGCACGATAAACAAGAAATGCCGGAGCCGCTTGTGCAGCCCCGGCATTTGCTTTCTTGCCCACAACGGGCATCTTGCATGCCAATGCCGTTCTTTCGTCTTGCAGAATGGCACAATAAAGAAGCTCCGCCGCAGCACTTGCCGTGCCGTGGCGGAGCTTCTTTATGATGGTGTGTAATGCGGTTTGTGCTTTGCCCTTGCGTTGGCCGCACTGCAATGCCGCATGTTTTATTTCTTGTGGCGGTTGGCCCGCTGCTCACGGTATTTGGCCTTTTGGCGTGCCGAACCGCTTCCATGGGCTCCGGTGATGTATTTCTTCTTCTTGGCTTTGGTCTTCACCTTGCCGTCGTCGCTGCTTTTTTCTCTGCCGCCTCTGCCGAACACGATGCCGCCTCCGGCAATTATTGCGTCAATATCGTCGCCTTTGCTCATAATTGTGGGTTGTGGTTGGTTGTCGTGAAAGCATCAATGGTGGAACAGGCGCACGCCGGTGAATGCCATTGCAATGCCATATTTGTCACAAGTCTCGATAACGTTGTCGTCGCGTACCGACCCGCCTGCCTGTGCAATATACTGCACTCCGCTCTTGTGGGCACGTTCGATGTTGTCGCCGAAGGGGAAGAAAGCGTCGCTTCCGAGTGCCACTCCCGTGTTCTTGGCTATCCATTCCTTCTTCTCTTCGCGTGTGAGCGGTTCGGGTTTGGTCGTGAAGAACTGCTGCCAGGTGCCTTCGCGCAGCACGTCGTCGTAGTCGTCGCTGATGTAAACATCGATAGTATTGTCGCGGTCGGCGCGGCGTATGCCATCGACAAACGGCAGATTCATCACCTTGGGATGCTGGCGCAGCCACCAGATGTCGGCCTTGTTGCCCGCGAGACGGGTGCAGTGTATGCGGCTTTGCTGGCCTGCACCGATGCCTATGGCTTGGCCGTCCTTCACATAGCACACCGAGTTTGACTGCGTGTATTTAAGTGTTATGAGGCTTATCACAAGGTCGCGTATGGCTTCTTCGGTGAAATTCTTGTTGACGGTGGGTATGTTCTCGAACAGTTTCGGGTCGTTTAGGCATATTTCGTTGCGTCCCTGTTCGAACGTAATGCCGTAAACTTGCTTGTGTTCAACGGGTGCTGGCGTGTAGTCGGGGTCTATCTTTATCACGTTGTAAGTGCCCTTGCGCTTGGCTTTGAGTATTTCTATCGCCTCGGGCGTGTAGTCGGGGGCAATCACTCCGTCGCTCACTTCGCGCTTGATGAGTGTTGCCGTGGCTGCATCGCAGGTGTCGCTCAGCGCCACGAAATCGCCGTAGGAACTCATTCTGTCGGCTCCGCGTGCACGGGCATAGGCACAGGCAAGCGGCGAGAGTTCTATTTTCACGTCGTCAACGAAGTAGATTTTCTTCAAAGTGTCGCTCAGCGGCAGACCTATGGCGGCTCCGGCAGGCGACACGTGCTTGAACGATGCGGCGGCAGGAATGCCTGTTGCGGCTTTCAGCTCCTTAACGAGCTGCCATGAATTGAGCGCGTCGAGGAAGTTGATGTAGCCCGGACGGCCGTTGATGACTTCGATAGGGAGTTCGCCCTCGGCCATGTATATGCGCGAAGGCTTCTGATTCGGATTGCATCCGTACTTTAATGCTAATTCTTTCATATCGTGATGAATGACAAAAAATGTGTTCGGTGGGTTAAAACCAGTGCAAAAATACTGATTTTCCGCGATATACGCAAATCACTGTAAACCAAATTCTTTGTTCGCCGGCGGGCTCGCCGTGGCGGCACACAGGCATGCACCGTAGGGCGGGGTGGTGCTGTGGGTGTATGCAGCAGCACATATTTTGCGGTTAAAATTTTGTGTTTAAGAATGTTATTGTTATATTTGCGCATTCGAAACGAGGCTTGTGCCCGTTTGAAAAAAGTATGTTATGGAACGGAAAAGATGGGAATTGAGAAAACTGTTTGAGGCAGTTGAGAAGGGATTGGGCAAGATGCCGGCCCATGCCCGGGCTCTTGAGAAACTTGGCGGATACTTGCGCGGCTCGGAGAAACCGCACCGCGAGACGCTCGACCGCATTTCGTTGCTCGTGGGATTTCAGGACTGGGAGAGCTTCAAGGAGGCTCTCCATGGCGACAACGACGGTCTTGAAGGATTTGGCAAGGAGCATGACGGCGGCGAAGGCAAGGCTTGACTTCGCCGCGATATGGCGTGCATGCCGAGCCTGACAAAAACAAAAAGAGACCCGATGCCGTGTGGCGTGGGTCTCTTTTTTGGGTCTCTTTAAAGTGTGGGTAAGGCGTATTACTCCTTTGTGATAACCCTCTTCTCTGCGATGCGGGCCTTCTTGCCTGTGAGCTTGCGCAGATAGTAGAGCTTAGCGCGGCGCACTTTACCGTGCTTGTTCACCTCGATGCTGTCGATGTTGGGCGACTCGATGGGGAAGATACGCTCTACTCCCACTGTTCCCGACATCTTGCGCACGGTGAAGCGCTTCTTCTCGCCGTGGCCGGAAATCTTGATTACGACACCACGGTAGAGCTGGATACGCTCTTTTGAACCCTCGATAATTTTGTAAGCGACTGTGATGGTGTCACCTGACTTGAACTCAGGAAACTTCTTGCCGGTTGCAAATGCTTCTTCAGCAACTTTAATTAAATCCATTTTTGCTTGATAATTAAATTTGTTTTATCGTCCCAACGCAACGTAGCGAGCAACACTTCTTCCCACCATAGGTTACGCCGAAAAGCGGTGCAAAGTTACTGCTTTTTTGCGGTTTGGGCAAATTTTGAATGCTAAAATATTGTGCTTTACTGCTTTATATGTGCCAACTGGCGCGCGTTAACGAATAAATAAGTAACTTTGCATGCACAAACAACAGTATTTTATGAACAAGAAGAATCTTCTATTCGTATTGGCCTCGGCTACATTCATGGCTTCGTCGTGCTCTTCGCACTACGAACTTGCCGGAGTGCAACGCGACCGTATCCTTGTCGACTCGCGCTACGATGCGATGCCCGATGCCGATGCAATGGCGTTTATAGCGCCCTATAAGGCTCACGTGGACAGTGTGATGTATCCGGTTGTGGGCACTACGGCACACGAAATGACCTCGCACCGCCCTGAGAGCGAACTGTCAAACCTGCTCTCGGATGTGCTCGCGTGGGCGAGTGCCGACTTTGGCGAGAAGCCCGACTTTGCCGTTTACAACATGGGAGGCATACGCGCCTCGCTGCCGAAGGGCGACGTTACGCGCGGAGATGTGCTCGACATGGCGCCGTTTGAAAACAAGATTTGCTTTCTCACACTCACCGGCGAGGAAGTGAACGAACTGTTCTCGCAGATGGCACGGTGCGGGGGCGAGGGCTTGAGCCATGCCGTAAAGCTTGTGATAACGGCCGACGGAAAGATCGTTTCGGCCTCTATTGCAGGCAACCCCGTTGACCCTAAGGCGCGCTACCGTATTGCTACGCTCGACTATCTGGCCCAGGGCAACGACCACATGGAGGCTTTCAAACACAAAAAAGACGTGGTGTCGCCGCAAGAGGAGCAGAACAACGTGCGCTTCATTATAGAAAAATACTTCCGTGCAATGGCTGCCGCCGGACAAGTGGTGGAGAGTCGTGTGGAGGGACGTGTAACCATTCAACACTGAAAACATGAGAAAGACATTACTTGCAATTTTTCTCTGCCTTGCGGCGGCAACGGTTTCGGCACAGAAAAAGATTGAAATACTGCATACAAACGATGCGCACAGTTGCATATTCCCGCTCAGCAAGAACCTTGCCGACACGCTCGTTGCCGGACGTGGAGGCTTCATCAGACGTGTGGCTGCGGTGCGTGAGGAACGTCGCCGCAACCCCGACCTGCTGCTTTTCGACAGTGGCGACTTCTCGCAGGGCTCGGCTTTCTACACTGCCTACAAGGGCGATGTGGAGATAGGACTAATGAACATGATGCGTTACGACGCGGCCACGATAGGCAACCATGAGTTTGATTTCGGCTTGGAGAATATGGCCCGCATCTTCCGTAAGGCCCGATTTCCGATAGTGTGCGCCAACTATGATTTCACGGGAACGCCCGTTGAGGGTCTTGTGAAGCCTTATGTGGTGCTTCGCCGCAATGGCTTGCGCATAGGAGTGTTTGGCATTTGCCCGCAAATGGAGGGGTTGGTTGACGAGCGCAAGTGTTTGGGCGTGAAATATCTCGACCCCGTTGCCACGGCCGACAGCATTGCCTCGCTGCTGCGCAAGCGCGAGAAGTGCGACCTCGTGATATGTCTTTCGCACCTTGGATGGGGATTGTTGCAGAATGTGGACGATGAAGACATGATAGCGGGAAACCATGATATCGACCTCGTTTTGGGCGGACACTCGCACACTTATTTCAAGACGCTGCGCCATGCAACCAATGCCGACGGCCGTAGCATAGGCGACGACCAGAACGGTAAACACGCGGTGTTTGTGGGACGGATGTTTCTCGACATGAAAAAGCGCCGCTGATGGCGCATTCACACATTATTATATATTACAGAGGCTGTGCCGTGAATGTGGCACGGCCTTTGTAACTTTTAGTGCAATAAGAACCAAACGAAAAAGTGATTCAGGATATGAAAGAAAACAAAGACAACTTGCGGCTTGTGGGAAAGATATTTGCCACGGGCGTGATGTCGTTCTGCGGTGTGGTGAGCGAAACCGCGATGAACGTGACCTTCCCCATGCTCATGCGCGACTTCGGCGTGGGCACGAGCACCGTGCAGTGGATAACCACCGGCTATCTGCTTGTGCTCTCGCTCGTGATAACAATGTCGTCTTATCTTAAACGCAACTGCTCGCAGCGCGTTCTGTTCTCGGTGGCCGTAGGATGTTTCATTGCAGCCACAATGGCGTGCTTTGCCGCGCCGTCGTTTACAGTGCTTATGGTGGGGCGCATGGTGCAGGGCATAGGCACGGGAGTGGCCCTTCCGCTTATGTACAACATCATACTTGCCGAAGCACCGCGCAGCAGTATAGGCACATATATGGGCATAGGCATGCTCGTTACGGCCGTGGCTCCTGCCGTGGGGCCGGTGCTCGGCGGTTATATAGTCGATACTTTCGGATGGCGTTATATCTTCCTTTCGCTCATGCCGTTGCTCGTGGCTTCGCTTGCAGTGGGCCTTTGGCTCATAAAGCCGTCGCGCCCCGAAAGCAGGTCGCGTTTCCACCTGTTCGATTATGGCCTCATTGTCGTGGGCTATACAACCTTTGTGCTTGCAATGGTGCGCGCCTCGTCGCGCGGATGGCTCAGCATCGAGGTGATATCGCTGCTTGCCGTGGCTGCCGTGGGGCTTGTGTGGTTTGTGATAAATGCACGCCACGAGGAAAGTCCGTTGCTGCGTGTTGAGGTGTTGGGCCATGGCCGCTTTGTGCTTTCGCTCTTTGTGATACTCGTGGGCCAGTTCTGTGTGCTGGCATTGGGCTATCTCATTCCCAACTACTCGCAGATTTCCAACCACACGTCGGCCTTTGTTGCCGGGTGTCTGCTTGTTCCGGGCTGCATCGTGGGTGCATGCCTTTCGCCGCTCAGCGGTCGTCTGCTCGACAGGTTTGGCGCCCGTCTGCCCATAACCGCAGGCTACGGCTTCATGTTTGTAGCCCTTGTGCTCTTTGCATGGTTTGGCCTGACGATGACGACAACGGCTTTCTATGCGTTTTATGTGGTTTACACCATAGGCCAGGGCCTCGGCACCGGCAGTTCGATGACATTCGGCTTGGCCCAGTTGCCCAAGGATTTGTCGGCCGACGGCAACGCCCTTCTCAACAGTTTGCAGCAACTTTCCGGGGCCATGGGCACCGCGGTGGTGTCTACCGTGGTGGCTTCTGCGCAGCAGGCAGCCTCTGCCGCCCACTTTGCCGTGGCCACGGCATCGGGCAGCCGCAATGCCTTTGTGCTTCTTGCCGTGCTTATGGGCGTGGCGTTTGCCGTGTCGGTGGGCATGACCTCGGGGCGCAAAGCTGCAGGGCAGTGACACCAGTGCCGGCCATGCAGTGCATTGCCGTGAAATGCAAACGGGCACGCTTCATGATTGAGGCGTGCCCGTTTTGCTTGTTGCAATAGTTGGCGGCATCGTGCCGGCGGTGTGGTTTGCCGGCTATTCAAAGTAGAAGCTAAGCACAATCATCTTTGTGCGTGCCTCTTTCACCGATTTGGTGTAGCGCAGCATGTTCTTGTCGCGCAGTTGTTGTGCGTGTCCCGAGTCGAGGCTATTGCCCAGACCGTACATGAATTTCAGTTCGGGGCGCAGCTTGAAGAACGGCAGATAGAAATCGCATCCCACGCCAATCTCGGCACTCAGTCCATAGCGTTTCAGTTTCAGATAGTCGCTGCTCTTGCCGTTGAGGTTGAGCATGGGGCAGAGCCCGGCCATTAGATAAGGCCTATGGTTGTTGCTTCGCGGAGCGGCGAATATTATGTCGAACGACGACGATATGTATGCCGTCTTCAGGTCTTGCCTTGCCTCGGCAGGTTTTCCGTTGTCGCCAATGTTCTTCAGGTCGTGGAACGTTATGTGGCGGGTGCCGAAATACATCGTCGGTGCAATGCGCAGTTGGAAGTGTGTGCTCAGTCTCAGTTCGCCGAGCACGCCCACGTTTATGCCGGGGTCCCACCGGTTCTGGTCGGCCGACACGAGCGTTTCCTCCTGAGTGCCGTCGTCGGCGGTTATTATCTGCGGCCCGGCGTTGAGCAGTTCCACGTCCTGCAAGTGCGTGCCTACTATCACGCCGAAGTGGAACTGCCTCAAATCGGTGTAGGGGCGGTTCTGCACCGTGCGCTCCTGTGCGGTTGCCGTGAGCGCCAAGGCGAGTGCTATGATTGTCAGTGTGTGTCTCATTCTGTCATATATAACGCTTCTTGCGCGTTCTTATTGTGTGCGGCGTCGCGTGTGGCGACAAAAAAGCAGACTGCGCGGCGGAGCCTGTTGTCCGCGCGTGCAGCCTGCGCCGTTTCGGGCGGCGGCCATGCCGCCGTTACTGTTTCATCACCAGTTGCCCAATTCCGTGTGTTTCTCGGGCCAGAGGTGTATGGCGTATTTGTAGCCGAGCTTGTCGTAAATCTTCGTCATCTGAGTTTCGCGCTTCACAAATTCGTCGAAGTTCTTCTGATCAACCGGCATCCACTGCACTTCGGCGAGTGCTCCCATGCGCGGCAAAATCTGATATTCCACCATGTTGGTGCTGGCTATGTATTCGGTCCACAGGTTGGCCTGCACGCCGAGAATGTGCTTCTTGGCTTCGTTTGACAGCGAGTCGGGTGCGGCATCAAACTGGTAGGTCTTTGCTATGGGCAGGTTGCCGCCTATGCACAGAGGCTCGTTCCAGGTCTTGTCGGTTTGGTAGTGGTCGAAATAGCAGTAGGCATTGGGCGCCATAATCACGTCGTGGCCGGCTTCGGCTGCCTTGCTTCCGGGTGCCACTCCCTGCCAGCTCATTATTGTTGCGCTTTGGTTTATCTTTCCGTGTGCTATCTCGTCCCAACCTATGATGCGGCGTCCCTTCGAGTTGATGTATTTCTCCATGCGGTTGGTGAACACCTCCTGAAGCTGTTTGGGCGTGATGCCGTTGGCCTTTGCCACTGCCTGGCACTTGGGGCATTGCTCCCAACGTATGGTCGGGGTCTCGTCGCCTCCGATGTGGAAATAGCTTGCGGGGAAAATGTCGGTGAGTTCGTCAACAACATCCTCCAGCATGTCGTAAATCTTTTCGTTGCCCAGACACAGCACGTCGCGGAACACGCCCCAACCGTAGCCCACTTCGTAGGGCCCGCCGGTGCATCCCAGTTCGGGATAGGCGGCAAGTGCGGCGAGCATGTGGCCCGGCATGTCGATTTCGGGTATTACGGTTATGTGGCGTTCGGCAGCATAGCGCACCACCTCGCGGGCCTCGTCCTGCGTGTAGAAGCCTCCGTAGGGAGTGCCGTCGTCTATGTCTGAGTTGCGGCCAAGGATAGTGCGGCTGCGCTTCGAACCTATTTCGGTGAGCTTGGGATATTTCTTTATCTCGATGCGCCATCCCTGGTCTTCGCTCAGATGCCAGTGGAATGTGTTCATGTTGTGCAGTGCCATGATGTCGATGAACTTCTTCACGAAGTCAATACTCCAGAAGTGGCGGCCGCTGTCGAGCATCATGCCACGGTAGCCGAAGCGCGGTTCGTCGGCTATGACGGTAGCCGGCAGCGTTATGTCTTCGCTTTTGTCGAGCACGGGTATCGACTTGCGCAGTGTCTGTATGCCGTAGAACACGCCGGCGGCGGTGCTTCCTTCTATCGTCACGAGGCGGTCGGTCACTACAATGCGGTAAGCCTCGGCACCCTTTACCTTAGGGTTGATTGCCAGAACAATGGCCGGGCTCTTCTTGTCCTTGTGGTCGGCAACATTGAGATTCAGTCCGGTGAGCTGGCCGATGTATTCAGACAGGAACTCGGCATTGCGCTTCATCTTGCTGTCGGTTCCGGCATACACCACCGGTGTCTGTGCCGTAATGGTGAAGGGCTTGCCTTTCTGTGCCACGATGCTGCGTGGCAGTGGCACTACGTTTTGATACACCGCGTCGGCTGCATAGGTGTTGAGCAACGACGCGCAAAGCATGGTTGTTAGGGCGATTTTCTTTATCATTTGATTAAAGGTTACAGATGTTATTGTGCAAAGATAAGTATTTTATTTCACAACCCGTGGCGCGAGCGGGCAAAATAAGCCAATTGCAAACTTAAAATCGCCTCGCCGTGGCAGATTTTCTGCCATATAAAGCAATGTTGGGACAGATTGTCCGGTTCGGCGCGAAGTGCATGCACCGCTTTTGCCAAGCCTCTACTGCATAAAAAAGCCGTGCCGGTTTGCCTTCACAGGCATGCTTTTCGCGATGGCGTGCGGTGCCGATGGCGGCGTGCGGCAGATGCAGCACGCATGTATGGCAGATGCAGCATGCGCGTGCACCGTATGCCGCACGCCGGCAGCAAGGTCTGTCGGCAGCGCGGCAAAGGCGTGGTTGCTTACTCGGTGTAAGCTGACGGCATGCCTTTCAAGCGTTTCTCGGCAGTCAAGAATTACATAATATCCGGAAAAGCAAAAAAAAATGCTTTTTTGTTTTTGCATTACAAATATATTGTGTAATTTCACCCCGTCAAACGAATAACCTCTAACCTATGATATATGTAGACCTGCCCGAAACGCATCCAAACCGCCTTACATTCTATCTTGCAACCGAAGAGTTTGTGGCGCGGCGTCTTGCCGCAGGCGAATATTTCTTCATGTGGCAGGTTGAACCCACCGTGATTTTCGGGCGCAACCAGCTCATAAGAAACGAGGTGAACCTTGAATATTGCCGCGAGCACGGCATAAACATGTGCCGACGGAAAAGCGGCGGCGGTTGCGTGTATGCCGACATGAACAACATAATGTTCTCCTACATCACCGAGGACGAGAACGTGAGCCTCACCTTCAACCGCTATATAATGATGGTGGTGGCCGTGTTGCGCAAGTTGGGAGTTGAGGCTACAACGAGCGGACGCAACGACATACTCGTCGACGGGCGCAAGGTGTCGGGCAATGCATTCTATCATCTGCCGGGACGCAGCATCGTGCACGGCACCATGCTCTACGACACCGACGTGCAGAACATGGTGGGAAGCATCACGCCCAACGATGCAAAGCTCGTGAGCAACGGCGTGAGCAGCGTGCGCCAGCGCATTAATCTGCTCAAAAACTATATCGACCTCGACATCGAAGGCTTTAAACAGTTTGTGCGCACCAATCTGTGCGACAGTCACATCACGTTGTCCGACGACGATATGCTGTCGATAAGGATACTCGAGCTGCAATATCTCTCGCCGGCATTCATCTACGGCAACAATCCACACTACAATATAGTGCGCCGCGGACGCATAGAAAATGTGGGCGACATGGAGGTGCGCCTGCAACTGAAAAACGATGTGATATGCCGCGCAAATGTGTTGGGCGACTTCTTTCTCGTGGGCGATATAGACAACCGCCTGCTGCTGCCGCTGCGCGGCGTGAAGCTCGAAGCCGAGGCCGTGAGCGCTGCCTTGCCGCAACGTCTCGACGACATAATACTCAATCTGAATAAAGACGATTTCGTGAAGCTGCTCGTTTCCGACTGCTGACACTGCCGCACCGCCTTGCTGCCCACTGCAACCGACAAACCAAAACAACCTAAATACAACTACTATGAATGAAAAGAAAACCTGCCTTTATGACCGCCATGTGGCCCTCGGGGCACTCATGCAACCTTTCGGCGGTTTCATAATGCCGATACAGTACTCGTCGATTATCGACGAACACAATGCCGTGCGCCATGCCTGCGGAGTGTTCGACGTGTCGCACATGGGCGAGGTGACTGTGCGCGGACGCGATGCCGAACGCTATGTCAACCATATATTCACCAACGACGTCACCGATGCTCCCGCCGGAAAAATATTCTATGGCATGATGCTCTACGACAACGGCGGCACGGTTGACGACCTGCTCGTATATAAAATGGGCACCGACGACTTCTTCATCGTCATAAATGCGGCCAACATCGACAAAGACTGGGAGTGGATGAAAGAGCATGCCCAGGGCTTCGACATCGACTTGCAGAACCGCTCTGAGCACTACGGCCAGCTCGCAGTGCAAGGTCCCGAGGCCGAGAAAGTGGTGGAGGAAGTGCTCGGACTGCCGTGCAGCGAGCTCGTGTTCTACACATCCAAGACCGTGGAAACCGACGGCGAGACGGTGATTGTGAGCCGCACTGGATATACAGGCGAAGATGGTTTCGAGATTTACGGAAGCCACGCATACATCGGGCGGCAGTGGGACAAGCTCATTGAAAGCGGACGCTGCAAACCGTGCGGACTGGGTTGCCGCGACACCCTGCGCTTCGAGGTGGGGCTGCCGCTGTATGGCGACGAACTGTCGGCCGACATTTCGCCCGTCATGGCAGGCTTGAGCATGTTCTGCAAATTAGACAAACCCGAGTTCATAGGCAAGGAAGCCGTGGCCAAACAAAAGGCCGAGGGCGTGGAGAGAAAGATTGTGGGCATTGAACTGAAAGACCGGGCCGTGCCGCGCCACGGCTATGCTGTGTTGCACGAAGGCGAGAAAGTGGGCGAGGTGACAACCGGCTACCAGTCTATTTCGGCCGACAAGAGCGTGTGCATGGCACTCATCGATGCCCGATACGCAAAACTCGGCACCGAACTCGAGGTGCAGATACGCCGCAAGACATTCGCCGGCGTGGTGGTGAAGAAGCGTTTCTATGACAAACACTACAAGAAATAAATTGTAAAAACAAGTAAAACTTAAATCAGATATGGCAAAAACAATTGAAGGACTCTATTACTCGGAGTCGCACGAATATGTGAGAATCGAAGGTGAGTATGGATATGTGGGCATCACAGACTATGCTCAGAACGCATTGGGCAATGTAGTGTATGTTGACATGCCCGAGGTGGACGACGAACTCGAGGCAGGCTCTGAATTCGGAGCAGTGGAGAGCGTCAAGGCGGCAAGCGACCTTGTTTCGCCCGTGTCAGGCACCGTGGTCGAAGTGAACGAGGCATTGGAGGAAACACCCGAACTGATAAACAAGGATGCCTTCGCCAACTGGATCGTGAAGGTGAAACTCGCCGACAAGGCCGAACTTGACAGCCTTATGGATGCAGCCGCCTATGAGGCGCACTGCGCCAAGTAGGCAGCTAATGCACTGTCCGGGCCGCGTGCCATGGCCTTGGCTGCGTGTTCCGCGTGGGGTGAGAACCCGGCACGGCACACACAGACAACGGCTTGGCACGCTTGCCTGTGCCTAATGGGCACCGCGCTTGCGGCAGGCCATACCGTTGCAAGCCGAAACCGAATGAAATTCACACTGTCTTTACACAAACAACATAACCTTATGACATACAAATATTTCCCACACACCGAAGGGGATGTG